>DASRWP010000284.1:0-2680 GCA_035654535.1 Brevundimonas sp. | reverse complement strand
CGGTGAGCTGCTGCGCCTCGGCGCGGGCCCGGGCCAGCGTCGACTGGGCCTCGGCCCGCATCTGCTCGGCGGCCTGACGGCTGGTGGCGATCGCCTTCTCGGCGGCAGCGCGCCGGGCGGCGTCGGCCTTCTCCTCCTCGGCGCGGCGTGCGGCGAGGGTGATCTCGAAGTCGCGGATGCCGTTGTGGGCGTGCGCCTCTGCCTCGGCCCGGATGCGTTGCGCCTCGGCGAGTCGGGCGGCGATGTCGTCGGTCGCGGACTTCTTGATGTCGGCGGCGACATCCTCGGCCTTCGCGAGGATCTCTTCCACCTTGGGGCCGAGGTGCCGGAACGAGACCTCACTGCCGAGGCCGCCCTGCCGCTGGGCCTGAGTGGCCTCCTGCTGCAGGCGGTCGATCTGCCCGGCCATCGCCTGGATCTGCTGGTACGCCTGTTCACGCTCGGCGGCGAGCGCCGCGATCTCGTTCTCTGCGCGGGCGACGTACCGCTCGACTTGCTTCTTCTCAAATCCCCGCAGGGCGGTCTCGAAGTTGGGCTCGGAGGCCGTCTCCCCGCCGAGACCGAAGATTTCACCGCCGTGCGACATGCTGTCCATCCTCACACACGCATCGTCCCGGGACGTGCCGATACACACCGGCCTGGCGGGAGTGTGCGTGTAGTTGTGATTTGTCCGGGGCCGGTCTGCAACGACGACGGGCCGCACCGGAACCCCGATACGGCCCGCATCGATGTCAAACCACTGAACAACGGTCGCGCAACAAGGCCCCGCATGCAAGAGCGAAGCCGAGGCGGGGAAGGGTCTCAAGGCACTGCACCACCGGGAAACGGTTGCCCCGCAAGGGAAGTAGCGGACGACCGGCGATTAGTGACGCAGGACTCAAAAGTTGGTCTTCGCGGCGACCGGCTTGTCGCCTGACCCCGCCACCGGCACCTCCGGCGCGCGCTGCGCCGGGGGCTCGGCGGGCTTGGCGTCGGCCGGCTTGGCCGCGTTCTCCACCGCCGCCTTGGCCGCCGCGCCCACCGACGGCACCAGGCCGGAGAGGCCGGAGAGCATCTGGCCGAGCTGGTTGGTGACCGCGTCCTTCTGGCGGGTGAGGTCCTCCACCTCGCGTCGCGCGGTCTGCGTGGTCAGCTCGGCCTCGGTGCGGGCCTCGCTCAGCAGGCGGCTCGCCTCCGCGCGGGCCTCGGTGACCGTCTTGTCGGACAGGGCGCGGGCCTTCTCCACCGATTCGGTGGCGCTGCGCTCGGCCTCGGCGCGGCGAGTCTCGGCGCGCTGCTGGATCTCCTTGGCGCGGTCCTCCGCGGCGCGGGCGCGCTCCTCGGCCTCGGCCACCATCTTCTGCGTGGCGCTGACCTGGGCGGCGTGCCGCTGGGCCTCCTCGCGCTCGGTCTTCTCCCGGCGCTCGGCGATCTCCAGCGCGAGGGCCTGGAGGTCCTTGTCGCGCTTGTCGCGGGCGTCGGTCAGCATCTTCGTCGCCTCGGCGCGCTTCTCCTCGGCCTCCCGGGACGCCTTCGCCCGCAGCTGGGTGATCTCCCGCTCGGCGGTGGCGCGCAGCGCGTTGACCTCGCGTTCGACGGTCGACTTCAGCTCGGCGACCTCGTGCGCGGTGACCGTGCGCAGTTGCTTCGTCTCGCGGTCGGCGTCGGACCGCAGGGTGTCGGCCTCGCGCCGGGCCTGCACCCGGGCCTCGGCCGCCTCCCGCTCGGCGTGCGTGCGCAGCTGGCCGGCCTCGCGCTCGGCGGACGCCTTCATCGCGGCGGCCTCGGCACGCGCCTTGTCGGTGATCTCTCGCGCCTCGAGCCGGGCCGCGGAGAGGATGCCCTCGGACTCCCGTTTCGCCTCGCTGCGGTGGTCGTTCGCCTGCTCCTCGGCCAGCCGCAGGATCTGCTCGACCCGGGTGCCCAGCCCGGAGAGCGTCGGCCGGTTGTTCTCCTCCAGCAGCTTGTTGCTGTCGGCGAGCTTCTGCTCGAGCGCGTTCAGACGCTGCTCGGCCTGGCGCAGTCGGCGCTGCGCGTCGTTCATCCGCTGCTCGGCCTCGGCGCGGGCCTGCTCGGACTGGTTGAGCGCGGCGATCAGACGGCCGAGGTGCGCGTCGACCTGGCCACGGTCGTATCCACGCAGGACGACGGTGAAGTCGTGCTGGGAGTTGGCGCTCTCGAAGAACGCGAGGTTCTGGTCCTGCTGCTGGGGCATTGCGCCATCCTTGCGAACCGGTCCAGGCCACGCAAGGGGCCGACCTGCCTTGAATAGGCAACGTCGATCAGCTTCGGCCGCCCGTCGAGGGGTGGCTTCGGCCGTTCGGACGGCGGCCGGCGGCCCAACGGGGCACGTGGCCCGCTGCACGTTCACCTGCTGTGTCTCGGTAGGGGCGGGGATCATCCCATAAGGCGCGCCGTTCGGTGCTCCTCAATGGTCGCGATCCTGCCAGGCCCGGAGGGCCTCGTCAGGATCTTTCACCCAGAAGGGGTACGAATTATGCCGGTTCTACCAGTTCCACCAAAACGCCGCCCGCGTCCTTGGGGTGCACGAAGTTGATCCGGGAGCCGGCCGTCCCGCGGCGCGGCTCGTCGTACAGCAGGCGCAGGCCCTTGGCCCGCAGCGCGGCGCTGGTCGCCACGACGTCGCGGACCGTGTAGGCCACCTGTTGCACCCCGGGACCGCTGCGGTCAAGGAACCGGG
>DASRWP010000283.1:0-4525 GCA_035654535.1 Brevundimonas sp. | reverse complement strand
GGTCGTTACGGAAGATGGTGGCGCAGGCGGCGGTGTTCAGGGTCGGGCCGTTGACACAGTTGCCCGCCACAGCCAGAGCGCCGACGGCCTGAATAACGTTGGTGATTTCGATTTCGTAGTAGTCGAGCACCAGCGAGAAGTCAGGGAAGAAGCGCGGCTGGAAGGCCGTCGTGAAGGTGAAGGACTCGGATTCTTCCGGCTGCAGGAAGGGGTTGCCGGAGTTCACGCCCGCCACCGTCGAAGTGTAGACCGGCGCGAAGTCGTCAGACGTCTGGGGCGTCGCTCCTGCGAAGTCGAACGTCAGGCCTTTCTGCTGCGCCAAGGTGGTGCAGTTCGCGATGCGGTTCGCCCGAATGTCCGCGGCGAGGCCCGGCGCATTGATGGAGGCCGTGGAACAGGGATCACCGACGAAGCTGACGAACGTCTGGCTGGCCGCCGAGAAGTTCTCTCCCAGCGAGGGCACCCGGATCGAGGTGTTGAAGCTGGTCTTGACGGTGATGTCCGGGATCGGACGGTAGATGAAGTTTACGCCGTAGACGTCCTGCTTGCCCACCGTCGAGTAGTCGGACGTGCGGTAGGAGCCGCTGAGTTCGGCGTACTCGCCCAACCAGGAATCCTGCAACAGCGGGATCGAGACTTCGGCGAAATACTCTTCGCTTTCATACGACCGCTCGGGGAAGTCGGCGCTGCCGTTGCCGAACACGAAGCGGTCGCCGATGCCGACGGTGCGGCCGGTCGCGACGGCCGTTTCCTTGCGGTATTCGGCGCCAATGGCGACGCCCAGGGGACCAGCGCCCCAGAAGTCCCAGAGTTGGCCGGAAACGGTGGCGATGGCGTCTTCCTGCTCGTTGCGCTGGATGACGAAGGTCTTGTCCTCGACGTAGGCCAAAGCCTCAGCGCTCTGGTTGCCTTTGCCGAAGATGTTCAACGGCCGGCACTGGCTGATATTGCCTTGGCCAGTGGCGCTGGAGCGCAGGTCTCCGCCGCGGACATAGTCGAACAGGCCTGTTGTCGAGGCCGCGCTCGTGGCCAGGGCCGGGTTCTGCGCGGACAGCAACTGGACGCGGCAGACGATTTCGCCCGGCTTGCCGTTCACGATGCCGGCGGTGTCAACGACAGCGTCGGCTGCGAGGGCAAAGCGCTGCGACTCGACGGTGAACTCGTCGTTGCGGTTGTCGGCCTCACCGTAGGTGTAGCTGATGTCCCAGGTGAGATTGTTGACGAAGCCGACCCTGTCGTACTCGCCGGTGAGGCCCGCGACGTAGCGCGTCAGTTCGCGGTGGTTTTCCTGAAAGCGGTCCGGACCGAACATCGCATGACGGGCGAACTGGGCCGTCGGACCGGTCGTCACGGCGCCAGGGGTCCCCGGGGCGGTCGCTGTCGGGTTGTTGAAGTTCTGGATCGTGTTGGCTGCGATGGCCGCCTTGACGTTGGCGGGCAGGAAGGCGTTGTCCGAATAACGCAGGTCGAACTGGCTGGTGGCCCGCAGCCGGTTGGTCTGCGTGGCGAGCCGCTCGTTCGCCAGGAAGACGTCGAAGAAGGTCGGCTGGCTGCGCTGGAAGCTGTCCTCGCTGACAAATTTGGCTTCGAGCATGCCGCGGATGTTCGAGGTCAACTCGAAATTGGCGCCGACCTGAAAGCGCCTGCTTTCGCTGTCCGGAACCCGGCTGCCGAACGTGAATTCCGCGGGGTTTTCGCCATCGCCGCCCAGGTTGAACGGACGGTTAGCGCCGGTGTTGCCGATACGGGTGCCGAAGTTGGCCAGGCGGGCAGTGTTTCCCTCGTACCAGTACGTCTTTGTCGGATCCACCGAGTAGCAGGACGGGTTCGTGATCTGGCCGATATTCGGGCACGGCGTGGCCGGCTGAGGAATGTCGGGATCGTTTAGCGGACTGGCCTGCTGGTTGTTGGCGAGGGTCGTCTGTCCCCAGCGCGGGTTGTCGAGACGGAGCAGGTTCTGGAACAGTTCCACATCGAGAAAACCGTCATAGGGCGTGGCGGTAGGATCCGCGTCCGTGCCGACAAGCGTGTAGGCGCGCTCGATCCAGTCGATGTCGAGCGATGTAATTTCCTGGTTCTGTTCGTATTCGCCAAAGGCGTAGACGTTCAGACGATCGTCGAGGAAGTTGGCGCCGGCCAGGACTGAGAAGCGGCCGCCGTACGGGCCGCCCTGATTGACCTCACGCAACGTGGCGTCGACCTCGAGGCCTTCGAAGTCATTGCGCAGCTGGAAGTTCAGCACGCCCGAGACGGCGTCGGCGCCGTAGACCGAGGAGGCGCCCCCTGTGATGATCTCGACGTTCTCGATCAGCAGGCGTGGAATGGTGTCGATATCGACGGACAGGCTGCCGAACGCTGAACCAACGTGACGGCGGCCATCGACGAGGGTCAGGGTCCTGCCGGCGCCCAACGAGCGAAGGTTGGCGAGCGACAGCCCGGTCGCGTTCAGCACGTTGCCTACCGTGTCCGAAGGCACCTGCGAGTTCGCCAGCGCCGGGATGGTGGCGAGGTAATCGATAACGGTGGCGAGGCCAGTGTTCTGCAGCTCTTCGCGTGTGACCTGGATCAGCGGCGTCGGGGCGGTGGTCGGATCACGGCGGATACGCGAGCCCGTAACGACGACCTCGCCGATCTCGGTGGGGTCCTGGGCGGACTGGCTCGTAACAGGCACGACCGGCTGCGGCGTCTGGGCGAAGGCCGGCGCCGTGACCGCCATCAGGCCCGCGAGCACCGTCGTGCCAAAGAGATAGTTACGCTTGCTGTGCATGGAATCCCCAAACGGAAATGATCAGACGCAGTCCACCGCCGCCGGGGGATCGCTTCATTCTTAACGCTAGCAGCAACTTTGTTGCGAACAAGCGATTGTGGCGAGTTTGTGTGGATTGTGGTCAGCGATTGTTACAAACTGGACACACTTGGCGCACTTGCCCGCAGTCGCAGGTCAGCCCTGCCTCAGAGCGGCGCCGACGAAATCGCCGTCATTTTGAATCAGAGGTTTTCGCGGAGCCAGCCGGCGGCGCGGGCCACAATCCCGCCCTGATGCACCCGCGGCGCGTCTGCGGCCGAGAGCTGTCGTGACATCAGCTTGCGCGCCGAGACGGCCTCTCGCGGTCCGTAGGCGGCGCGAAGAAGCACGCCGGCGGCGGAACAGAAGGCCGGCCCTGACGCCGCGTCGGCGAGGTGCGGCGCCCGCTGCGGCTTCCCGAGGCGGACCGGTCGATCGAACACCCGCACCGCGAGCTCGCGCACGCCATTGAGCTGACTCGCTCCACCCGTCAGCACCAGCCCGGCGCCTGGCTCCAGCCCGACACCCGCGCCCCGCAGCCGGTCACGCAGCAGCTCAAGGGTTTCCTCGACTCGTGGCGCGATGACGGTCTTGAGCATGGCGCGCTGTACGAAGATCGGGCCCGCGGCTGGGTCTTCGCCGCGCGGCGGCGCCTCCAGCATCTCGCGATCCTCATTGGCCGAGGCCATGGCGGAGCCGTGCAGCGTCTTGAGCCGCTCGGCGCCGGCCTTGGACGTCGAAAGGCCGCGGGCGATGTCGGCCGTGACGTGATCGCCGCCGACGTTCAGCGACTCGATGTGCAGCAGCGACCGTCCGCCCCATACCGCGGCCGACGTCGAGCCTCCGCCCATGTCGATGCAGACGCAACCGAGATCCATCTCGTCGTCCTCGAGCGCCGCAAGCGAAGACACCACCGGCGCCGCCGCCACGCCTTGTAGGTCCAGATGGGCGAGCTCGAGACAGTGGCTCAGGCCGTTGAAGGCGCTTTCCGCCATTGAGACCACAAGCAGGTCGAGACCCAGCGAATGACCCTTCATGGACCGGGGATCATGAACCCCGCGGGCGCCGTCCACCGACCAGGCGATGGGCAGGACGTGGATCGGGCGCCGGTTGGGCAGACGAATCTGGGCCAGGGCCATGGCGATGGCTCGGGCCAGATCGGCGTCGCCTACCGGGGTGGCGCCCAGCGAGACCCGGGCCTGAACCCGGTGGCTGGCCATCTGGCCGATGGCCGTGGTGACGACAACGCCGGACACCGGCGAGCCGGCGGCGCGTTCGGCGCGTTCCACCGCATGGCCGATAGCCTGCGCCGCCTCGTCCATGTTGACGATGCCGCCGCCGCGTACGCCGCGAGACTGGACGTGGCCCGCGCCCGCAACGCGGATGGTCCGGTCCGCATGCCGGACGCCTTCCGGCTTCATGATGAAGCAGGCGACCTTCGACTGCCCCAGATCGAGCGCCGCCACGACGGGCGCGCGGCTCGGCCCGCCCTTGGCGCCGTCGATGGATTTGTCCGCAGACCGTCCGGCCATTCTCTTCCCCAAACCCTATGCGGCCCCGGCGGAGGGCCGGACGGCGATCTCCTCGGGGGTTCTCAAATCGATGCGGGCGAACCCGAGCTCGAGCAGCCGTTCGCGCTGGTCCAGCGCGTCCAGCTGGATCAGGGCCGCGTCCTGATCGGTCGCTGGCAGCTGGATCAGGCTCCCGTCCTTGAGACGGATGTCCCAGCGTCGCTCGTCC
>DASRWP010000282.1:0-2432 GCA_035654535.1 Brevundimonas sp. | reverse complement strand
CCCATCATCTGGTATCCGACCCGGCGCAGCCTGGCCGCCGCGCTTCTGCTTAAGGGCGACGCGGCGGCCGCCAGGGCCAAGGTCGTCGAACTGCTAGAGGACTGGCCCGGCGACCCGTACAGCTATTTCGTGCTGGCCGAGGCGGAGGCTGCGCTGGGGAACCGCGCTGCGGCTTCGGAGGCGCGGCGTAAAGCGGGCGTGGAATGGATCGGCGGGTCCATGGACCTCAAACTGGCCTGACGGAATCGAGGCTACGACGGCGCGGCGACAGCCATGTTGTCGATCAGCCGCGTCTTGCCCAACCACGCGGCGGCGAGGATGCGCGCCGGCGCGTCGACCACGTCCCCTGCGAATGGAGCCAGATCGTCGGCCCTGCGAAGGGCGACGTAGTCGATCGAACCGAACCCGGCCGCCAGCAGCCCGTCGCGCGAGCTCTGCTCCAGCCGGGTAACCGACTCTCCGGCTGTCGCACGGGCGGCGGTCTCGAACAGCACGCCATTAAGCCGACGCGCGACCTCGAGCCCGGTCTCGCTCAGGTAGGCGTTGCGCGAGGACAGAGCGAGGCCGTGGCCATCGCGCTCAGTCGGCGCGCCGACGATTTGCGTCGGAATATCGAGATCGCGCGCCATTCGCTGTACGACCATCAGCTGCTGGTAATCCTTCTCGCCAAACACGGCCACGTCGGCCTGCACCTGGTTCAGCAGCTTGGCCACCACGACCGCGACACCGGCGAAGAAGTGCGGGCGGAATTCGGACTCGAGCCCCTCGGCGGGGCCGTTGACGCTGACGCCGGTGGCGAAGCCTTCGGGATACATTTCCGCGGCCGTCGGCGCGAACAGCAGGTGGCAACCCAAGCCTGACAGCAGCTCGACATCGCGCGCTTCCTGACGGGGATAGGAGCCCAGATCTTCATGGGCGGCGAACTGGGTCGGATTGACGAAGATGCTGACGACAACCCGGTCCGCGCGTCGGGCAGCCTCGCGGACGAGCGCCAGGTGGCCGTCGTGCAGCGCTCCCATGGTTGGAACGAAGCCGACCGTGAATCCCTGCCGTCGCCAGGCGCTCACCTGTTCTCGGAGGGCGACGACGGACCGGACGACAGAAGGCGAAGCCGTTGCCATGAGCGGGTTAACCCTTCGCCTCGAGCATTCTTGTAAAGCAGGCCCCAACTGGTCCCGCGCCAAGGCAGCTTATGACCCTCCGCTTCATGATCCGTCCAGCGCTTGCACTGCTCGCGGCAGCCGGGCTGACGGCATGCGAGGCTGTCGAAAGCGATCCCCACCGGTTTGAGACGATGGCCCGGTCCGTGTCCGACATCCCGCTGGAGCCGTCCGCAACCCCTGCGCCGCAGTCCCCGGCCCGCGCCGCCGGCATGCGGCCCGCGCTGCGGGTCGAGGTGCTGGACCCTCACGCGTTGTGGGACGCCCGCGACGCGGACCTCAGGAGCGCTGTCAGGGACGCCGCTCCGGGGCTCGCGGCCGTCGCGGCGCCCGCCATGGCCGAAGCCGTCGACCGGCAGGTGTCAGCCCGCGTGGAGAACGCCCGCGCCCATCTTCTCCCCGCAGCCCCGCCTGCGGATCCCGTCCCGTCACGCGCTCTGGTTCAGCTCGGAGCCTATTCCAGCGAAGCGGCGGCCCGCGCCGCCTGGGTCCGGCTCCAGTCGGGTCAGGCCGCCTGGGCGCTCGACGGGCTGTCGCCGGTCTACGAGACTGTCGAAGTCGGTGGCCGAACCCTGACGCGGCTCAAGGTCCGGGCGCCCGCGGCCGGGGCCGCCGCCGTGTGCGTGGCCGCCGGCATCGACGATCCGTGGTGCCGGCGCACTGCCTGACGGCCATCCACAAGCCGGGCCCCCGCCGTGCGTTGACGCCGACCTCGCCGACCGCGATTCTGCCCTTTCCGGTCGCCGCCTGAGTCGGCCGCCCTCAACAGGTACGATCCTCCATGGCTGACCCAGTGGTCATCGTCGTCGGCAACGAAAAGGGCGGGGCGGGCAAGTCGACCCTCGCCATCCATATCGTTACGGCCCTGCTGCACGCCGGAAAGAGCGTCGCCATCATCGACCTGGACCTCCGCCAGCGCTCGATGGCCAAATTCTTCGCCAACCGTGCGGGTTGGATGGAAGGCAATGGTCAGACCCTGCCCATGCCCCTCGAGCCGGACATGGGCGACGGCCGGGCTCTGGCGCGCGCCGGCGAAGACGAACAGTTGGCGCGATTCGAGGCCGCCTTCGCCGAGGCGCGGGAGCAGGCCGACGTGATCCTGATCGACACCCCCGGCGGCGACACCCTCCTGTCGCGCACGGCGCACGGACTCGCCGACCAGATCGTCACGCCGATGAACGACAGTTTCGTCGACTTCGACCTGTTGGGAACTGTCGATCCGGTCACCCTCGACCTGCTGAAGCCGTCGATCTATTCCGAGAGTGTCTGGGA
>DASRWP010000281.1:0-3832 GCA_035654535.1 Brevundimonas sp. | reverse complement strand
CGAGCATCAGCGCTCCCAGCGGAGCCCCCGCGCTGGCGATGGCGTCGAGGCGTAGCAGGGACAGCGGGGTTTCCACCATGATCCAAAGGGCGGCGTCGGCGGGCAGGCGCCGGGCGACCTCATGAACCGCCTCCGCACTCTCTATCTTGGGCGCGACCACGAAGGCGGGCCGAAGGCCGCTGAGGGCCGCCAGATCGTCGGCGCCCCAAGGCGTGTCGAGGCCGTTGACGCGGACGCCGACGCGGGCGCGGAATCCGCCCGCCGTCAGCGCTGCGACCGCGGCCCGGCGCGCCTCCGTCTTGGTCTCAGGTGCGACGGCGTCTTCGAGATCGAGGATCACTGCGTCGGCGTTCAGGCTCCGCGCCTTTTCGATCGCCCGCGGATTGCTGGCGGGCAGGTAGAGGACTGAGCGGGTCAGTTCCATCACACGCGCCCGGTGACGGGGAGGAGGGCGCCGGTGACGGCGCGGCTCTCTGGCGACGCGAGGAACAGCATCACCCGGGCCAGATCGCCCGGCCGGACCCACTTCGCAGGGTCGGCGTCAGGCATGTCGGCGCGGTTCTGGTCGGTGTCGAGGATCGAGGGCAGGACCGCGTTGACGGTGACGCTCGTGTCCTTCAGCTCCTCGGCGAGGCTTTCGGTCAGGCGGTGGACCCCGGCCTTCGAGGCGGCGTAGGCGCCCATGCCCGCCGCGCTTTTCAGGGCCGCGTTGGCCCCGACGTTGACGATACGGCCCTCGGGCGACGCCTTGAGGTGGGGCAGGGCGGCGCGGCTGGCGTTCAGGGCGGTGGTCAGGTTCAAGGCGAACATCCGGTCCCAGGCGGGATCGGCGTCGTCCGTGGTCTGCCATACGAAGCCGCCGGCGGCGTTGAGCAGGGCGTCGAGCCGCCCGAAGTGCGCGGCCGCCGCGCCGATGGCCTCGCGGGCCGAAGTCGCGTCCGTAAGGTCCACGCCGCCCAGCTCAAGCACGCCGTCGGGCGCGGACTGTCCCGTGGCGTGATCGATGACCGCGACCCTAAGGCCCTGGTCGAGGGCCGCCTCGACCAGGGCCCGGCCGAGAACGCCATGCCCCCCCGTGATCGCGATCACCCGTGCCGTCATGCCTAAAGCTCCAGAAAGATCACACCCTAGCGGACCAGGGCCGTCGAGCGCCATGCACCGGCCCGGGTCGACAGCTCCGGCTCAGCCGAAAATCCGCGCCATCAGGCGTTCGAGCGCTTCGCCGTCCGCCTCGTCGAACGCCGCCGTCTCGGTCGCGTCCACGTCGAATACGGCGATCAAATTGCCGTCGGGCCCGACCACGGGGACGACGATCTCGCTGGCCGAGCGGCTGTCGCAGGCGATGTGGCCGGGGAAGGCGTGGACGTCAGCGACGATCTGGGTCTCCAGATCCCGGGCGGCCGTTCCGCACACGCCGCGGCCAAAGGCGATGCGCAGGCATCCGAGTGTTCCCTGATACGGTCCGACCACCAGCTCCGCGGGCCGGTCTGGATCCACGACGTAGAAGCCGGTCCAGAAGAAGGCCGGGAAGGCGTCCGCCAGCATTGATGCGACGGTCGCCATACGTGCGACCCGGTTCGGCTCTCCCTCCAGCACGGCGGCGATCTCGTCCTCCAACTCGCGGTAGCGCGCGGCCTTGTCGGCGGGTCGGTCGTCGCGGGCGGCGTAGGCCATGTCGGGCTCCTCGGGGCGCGGAGGCATATAGTGGCCGATATGCCGCGTGGCGAGAGACAGTCACGAGGGTCGCGCGGCCGACGCATCCAATTTCCGGCCTGCCGCGTAGTTGCGCCAAGGACGGCCTGCAGGAGGTCGCCGGAGGAAAGTCATGCGAAACATTCAACTGGCCGCCGCGACGGCTGCCTTCCTGGTGCTCGGCGCCGGAGCCGCCGCCGCCCAGGACTGGAGCGGCCCCTACATCGGCCTGTCGGTGGGCGGAGCGATGGTCGACGACGACGAGGACGAACGGGTCGTGTTCGACACCAACCTGAACGGCTCGTTCGACGACACCGTCCGGAACGCTGCGGGCGTGGACGCTTTTGGGCCGACGACCGCCAATCCCGGCGGCTTCTGTGGCGGCAAGGCGCTGGCCAATAACTTCACGTCCGGCTGCATTGACGACGACGGCATCGGTACCGAGTTTTCGGCCCGCGTCGGCTACGATCTCCAGTCGGGCGCCTGGGTCTATGGTGCGGTGCTTGAGGCGTCGAGCGTCGATGTCGAGGACTTCGCCACCGCCTTCAGCACCACGCCGGCCGCCTATCAGTTCAATCGCGACCTCGACGACGTCATGTACGCCGCCCGCCTTCGCGTCGGTCGCAGCTTCGGCCGCTCGCTCGTCTACGCGACGGGCGGCGCCGCAATGGCCAAGGTGACCGACACCTTCTTCACCACCAATGGGGCGAACAGCTTCGCACCCTTGACGTCGGAAGACGACGCGACCGGGTATCAGCTGGGCTTCGGCGGCGAAATGTGGGTCAGCGATCGCGTCACTCTGGGCGCCGAATATCTTTACACCAGCCTCGACGCCGGCGACGGCCTGACGGTCCGGACCGGCCCGGGTACGGCCCCCGCGACCAATCCGTTCCTGATCACCAATGCCGCCGGCACGGATCAGCGCCGGTCGTCCGAGGAGATCGCCTTCCATGGCTTCCGGCTGACGCTGGCCGCCCGCTTCTAGGCGAGCGCCGATCGGCGGGATCATCGCGCGATCCCGCCGAAATCGGCCACTCTGCGTGAGCGACTCCGCCATCGGGTCGATACGATCCAGCAGCCTTCTTTCTCGAGCGGCGTCCTGTCCCCATATCGAGCTTCCGTACGGTCAGGCTGTTCGCCAGCCGGTGCGTGCATGAAGCCGGCGGACGGTAGGCGCGGAGGGACTCGAACCCCCAACCAGACCGTTATGAGCGGTCGGCTCTAACCATTGAGCTACGCGCCCGCCGTGGCGACGGCGTAGCAGGCGGGACGGCGGCTTGCCAAGCAGGGCCCGGCAGGGACCGGCGACGGATTTTTCGCGCATGAACGGAACCTGCAAGCGGTTCGTCAGCGTTCATTCAGCCGTGAATGGCCAAGCTGCGGTCAAGTCCTCGCCGCCCTCCGGCGACAGGCCATCCGCCCCAAGGAGTTCTGACGCCATGCCCCGTTCCGCCGTCGCCGTTGCCGCCGTCCATTCCGCCTCCGGGCGGGCCAACCGCCTGCTGCTGATGAGCGGCGCCGTCATGGCCGCCGCCGCCTTGCTGGCCGCTCCCGCCGCCCGCGCCCAGTCGCAGCCCGGCGGCGGCGCGCCGCTGGTGGTGCACGCCGTCGCCGACCGCCCGGCGCTCAACCTGTCCTCCTATGGCGAGACGAAGGTGAAGCCGGACATGGCGCGCATCAATTTCGGCGTGGTGACCGAGGCTCCGACCGCGGCCGAGGCCATGGCCCAGAACGCACAGAGGATGACCCAGGTGATGGCCGCGATCGGCCGCGCCGGCATTCGGGAGCGCGACGTCCAGACCTCGGGCCTCAACCTCCAGCCGATGTATGACTACGTCGAGAACCAGCCGCCGCGTCTGCGCGGCTATCAGGTCAGCAACCGGGTGACCGTGGAAATCCACGACCTCGCCCGGGCCGGGGCCACGGCCGACGCGGTGGTGAGCGCCGGGGTCAATCAGATCGACGGCATCAGCTTCGGTCTGCGCGATCCGGCCGAGGCGGAAAATCTGGCCCGGCAGGCGGCGGTGCGCAACCTGCGCGCCAAGGCCGATCTGTACACCCAGGCGCTGGGCGTACAGCTGGGCGGCATCGGCGGCGGAGCCGCATAGCCCCCGCCTTCGCTCAGGCTGCGGATGCCGCC
>DASRWP010000280.1:0-8045 GCA_035654535.1 Brevundimonas sp. | reverse complement strand
ATCTCGCGATCGTGCCCCTGCTGGCCCTCGTGGCGGTGCTGGCCGGCGCCTACGGCTCGACGGTCGAGACTGGCAATCCGGTGTGGATGACCGTCGGGCTCGCCATCGCGGCGGTCGCTCTCGTCTATGTCGCCGGCCGCTGGATCGTGAACCCCTTCTTCCGCCTGCTCGCCCGATACGGCGGGCGCGAGGTCATGACCATGGGCGCCCTGCTGGTGGTCCTGGGCGCGGCCTGGGCGATGAACCTCGGCGGGCTGTCCATGGCCATGGGCGCATTCCTCGCCGGCGTGCTTCTGTCGGAATCGACCTTCCGCCATCAGCTCGAGGCGGACGTCGAGCCGTTCCGCGGCCTGCTGCTCGGGTTGTTCTTCCTCAGCGTCGGCATGTCGCTGGACCTGCGGGTCGTCGTCGCCGACTGGGCGTGGGTGCTGGGCGGGCTGGTCGCCTTCATGACGGCCAAGATGGTCGCGGTCTATTCGGTCGCCCGGCTCCGGCAGAAGCACGGCGAAGGCCTGTTGCGCGCCGCCTTGATGGGCGAGGGCGGCGAGTTCGCCTTTGTCATTTACGCGACCGCCTTCGCCGCCGGACTGTTCGACGCTCGCACCGCGGCGATCCTGTCGGCCATCGTGATCCTGTCGATGGCGCTGACGCCGCTCCGGGTCATGCTGGCCGACCGGCTGCGCCCGAACGAGGCCCTCTCGCCCGACGACGCAGACGGAGTCGATCACGCCGAAGGTCTGCGCGAGCGGGTGCTGATCATCGGCTTCGGCCGCTTCGCCCAGGTGGTGTCGCAGCCGCTTCTGGCGCGCGACGTGGACGTGTCCATCATCGACACCGACGTCGAGATGATCCAGGCCGCCGGGAACTTCGGCTTCAAGGTCTATTACGGCGACGGCTCGCGCCTCGACGTGCTGCGGGCCTCGGGGGCGGAAAAGGCCGAGACCATCCTCGTCTGCGTCGACAAGCCTGAGGTTGCCGATCTGATCGTCGAGCGGGTCCGGGCCGAATTCCCCCTGACCAAGCTGTTCGTCCGCGCCTACGACCGCGGCCACTCGCTGCGGCTGGTCCAGGCCGGGGTCGAGTATCAGTTGCGCGAGACCTTCGAGAGCGCGCTGGTGTTCGGCTATCAGGTTCTGATCGACCTCGGCTTCCGGGCCGACGAGGCACGCGAGACCATCGACGACGTCCGCCGCCGCGACGAGGAAAGGTTCACCCTGCAATTGTCCGGCGGTCTTCAGGCGGGCCGGTCGCTGATGCGCGGCAATCTGCAGACCCCGAAGCCGGCGCCCTACGTTAAACCGCGCCGCGAGGGGAAGGCCCTCAACGAGGAAGCCGCCGAAGTTCTTGAGGACGACGTCGAGGAACGCGAAAGGGCCGGCGCCTGAGCGCCGGCCCTCGGGTCACGATCGCGACGCCTCGACCTACATCGCGGACTTGAGCTGTTCCGCCATACGCAGGTGCGCCTCGATCTTCGGAACCGCATTGCGCGCGTGCGCCGCCAGCGGCGACTCCTGATCCGAGAAGCCCCGGTGCAAGGTCAGGGCCTCGTTGTGGGCCATGACCTGCTGGTCAATCCAGGTTTGGTCGAAATTGGCGGCCGAGGCGGAGCGCAGGTTGTCGAGCAGACCCTGACGACGTTCGTCCAGCTTGGTCGGCAGCGTCGCTTCCGGCCCGGCCTGCGGCAGCATCGCCTTCATGGCGTTGGATGCGGCGGTGTGGTCCGCCTTGATCATCCGGGCCAGTTCCTTGACCTTTGCGTTCTGCGACCGCTCCAGCGCCATGTCCGCAGCCATGATCTCGTACATGTCGCTCTCGGCCGCGTTGGACACATAGCCGCCGACCGTATTGGCGCCGAGGGTCGCGGCTGAGGCCTGACCGACCGGACCGGCCATGGCGTCCTGCGCCTTGTCGACGGGCTCGGGGCTCTGCTCGCTGTTGCAGGCGGACAGCAGGGCCATGCACGCAGCGCCGGCCAAAAGGGATCTGATCATGGTGGTCTCCTTTGATATGCCGCGAGAACCGATTGCCCCGGCCCAGGTTCCCGCGTTGGGCATCCGCCGGTTTCCGGTGTAGAAGCCGCGCCCGATGGACCGCCGCCTCTCGATCGCGCCGATGATGGACTGGACCGACCGGCACTGCCGGGCGTTCCATCGCGCCCTGACGACCCGGGCCCTGCTCTACACCGAGATGGTCACCGCCCCCGCCGTGCTGAACGGCGACCGCCAGCGGTTGCTGGCCTTCGACGCGGTCGAGCATCCGGTGGCGCTGCAGCTGGGCGGCTCGGACCCGGCGCAGCTGGCCGAGGCGGCGCGCATCGGCGAGGCCTTCGGCTATGACGAGATCAATCTGAACGTCGGCTGCCCCTCCGACCGGGTGCAGTCCGGCCGCTTCGGCGCCTGCCTGATGCGCGAGCCGGGGTTGGTCGCCGACTGCATGGCGGCAATCAGGAGCGCGGTTGGGGTGCCCGCCACGGTCAAATGCCGGATCGGCGTGGATGATCAGGACCCCGCCGTCTCCCTGTTCGCCATCGTCGACGCCTGCGCCGCCGTCGGCATCGACGTCTTCATCATCCATGCCCGGAAGGCCTGGCTGCAGGGGCTGTCGCCCAAGGAGAACCGCGACGTGCCGCCGCTGGACTACGCGCTGGTCCGGCGGCTGAAGCGCGAGCGGCCGCACCTGAGCATCAGCATCAATGGCGGCATCGCCTCGCTCGACGAGACCGAGGCGCATCTCGGTCCTCACGACGACATGGGCGAGGCGCGTCTGGACGGCGTCATGCTGGGCCGCGCCGCCTATCACGAGCCGGCCATCCTCGGGCAGGCCGACCGCCGTCTGTTCGGCGTCGGCTCGCCCGATATCGACGCCTTCGCGGCCATTGAACGCTATCGGCCCTACATGGCCGCCCGGCTGGCGGAGGGCGTGCATCTGGCGGCCATGACGCGGCACATGCTGGGGCTTATGCACGGCCGGGCGGGGGCCCGGGCCTACCGGCGGATCCTGACCGTCGAGGGCGTTCGGCCGGGCGCAGGGCTGGAGGTACTGGACCGGGCGGTCGACGCCGTGCGCGAGGCCGAAGCGCGGCACGACCGGGACCGCCAGGCGGCCTGATGCAATAGCGTCACAGCGGGGAATGTTCGTGGTGAACTGACTCGACATCCGGAACGGCGAAGCGCCGCTTTGCATTTCGCGTGCAGGAGATGTGACTCATGACGAAGACGCCGACCTCGAAGCCCGACCTGCGACTGGTCGCGGCGGAAGCCGAAGTTTACAATCTGATGCGCGCCCCGGAATCGACCTCCGAGCGGGTCAAGCGCCTGCAAATCGAGGCCCGTGCTCTGGCCGTCGAGCAGGTCGAAGCGTTGGAAGCCGTGCTGATACAGGCCTCCGCAATGGCCCGCGAAATCGCCGAGGGCGGCGACGCCTATCCTGTCGGTGCCCGCGAACTCGCCAGCCGCCTGGCCGCCGACCTCCCGGCCAAGGCCGAAACCCTCAAGGCCATCGTCGTCCGCACGTTCTGACCTTCGCCGTCGGCGCTTGGTCGAACCGCTGAAGGTTCATCACGACGACCACAGCGAAGAACCACAACGGACACGACCGGACCGGTGCGTCATTGCTGTCCTTGGCGGCTGCCGGGTTCCGAGGGTTGCGGCTACGCCGCCTTTCGATCGAGGCAGGGCCTCGATCTGTCCAATCCAATCATGGGGGCGCGCTCGATCCGCCGCGCCGGACCCGTCGTGTCCGTCGTGGACCTTCGTTGTGTCCGTGGTGATGAAACGACGTCCGCGATGACGAGAGCTGATCTAGGCCGGCCTTGGCGCGCTCCGGTCCCGGATGCGCCGCGCCAGCCGGAACACCACGACCGCCAGCACGATCAGCACGACCGGGATGAGGATCGGCGCGAGGAAGGCGATCACGACGGTCATGAACGCCAGCACGTCCTCGATCGTCGACACCAGCGGATTCCCCAGCCCTCCTGTCGTGGCCGTCGAGCTGACCCGGACGCCTGTCTGGGCCGCGTTGAAAGCCAGCGCCGCCGGCGCGCCGACGATCAGACCTGCGATCGCCGCCGCCGCGGGATCGACGGCCCAGAACACGCTGCCTGCAGCCAATGCCCCCGCCACGGGCCTTGAGACGTAGCCGACTGCGTTGAGCGCGTGGTCCACCGCCGGGATCTTGTCGCCGGCGAACTCCGCGACCGCCGCAGTCCCCAGCGCTGCGATGGCCGGCCATGACACCAGCCAGTCCATCTGGTCGATCAATCTGACGCCGAACATCTCGAAGCGGGCGGCGAGGGCCAGCATAAGCAGCGGCAGAAAGGTGCGCAGCCCGGTCGCGGAGGCGAGTCCGAGGCCCAGCAGGGCGGGCAGGATCCAGGTCTGCAGCGGCCCCGCGGCGGCTTCGACGGCGGACAGGTCGAGGTCGGGCATCGGCGGGCTCCGTGTCGTCAGTCGTAACAATGCCCGGGAACGCCTGACCGCTCCACCGGCTTTTCCAACGAACCGCTGAAGGAGCTCGCATGGCCGGCAAAACCAAATCCCGCGCGAAGAAGGTCGCCGAGCAGGAGCGCAAGATCCAGAAAGGGATCGACGCCAAGGCGGGCAAGGGCAGGAAGAAGCCCGAACAGGCGGTGCAGGCCGGCGCGCGAAAGTATCCCGAACCGCCGTTCCCGAAGCAGCATCAGACCAAGCCGGGTGACGAGGCCGCGCTTGATCCGCCGCCCTTCTACGATGCGCCGTTCTGGAGGGGTTCCGGCAAGCTGGAGGGAATGGCGGCCATCATCACCGGCGGCGACAGCGGCATCGGCCGGGCCGTCGCCGTGCTGTTCGCCCGCGAAGGCTGCGACGTCGCCATCTGCCACCTCGACGAGGAGCGCGACGCCAAGGCGACGAAGGCTGCCGTCGAGGCCGAGGGCCGGCGCGCCATCGTGCTGAAGGGCGACGCGGCGGACCCGGCGTTTTCGGAGATGGCCGTCCGGGCCACGCTGAAGGCCTTCGGACGCCTCGACGTGGTCGTCCCCAACGCCGCCTTTCAGGAGCATGTCGAGGCGCTGGAGGACCTGACGCTCGAGCATTTCGACCGGACGCTGAAGACCAACCTCTACGGCTACTTCCACCTGGTGAAGGCCGCCGTACCGCATATGAAGGCCGGCGGCGCGATCGTCATGACCGGGTCGGTCACGGGCATCATGGGCAACGAGAACCTGCTCGACTATTCGATGACCAAGGGCGGCATCCACGCCTTCGCCCGCTCGCTGGGGACGCATCTGGCGCCCCGGGGCATCCGCGTGAACGCCGTGGCCCCCGGCCCGGTCTGGACGCCGCTGAACCCGGCCGATCAGCAGGCGGAGAAGGTCGCGCAGTTCGGCGCGAAGACGGTGATGAAGCGCCCGGCCCAGCCGGAAGAGATCGCCCCCGCCTTCGTCTTCCTCGCCTCGCCCCAGTGCTCCAGCTTCATCACCGGCGAAATCCTGCCGATCATCGGGGGCTACACCGGGGGGTAGGCGTCGGCTGTCAGGCCTTCAGGTCGTCGAACTCGGGATGCCGTTTCAGCCAGGCGACGGCGTAACTGCAGCGCGGCTGAAGCTTGAGCTTCTCGGCCCGCGCATGCTCGGCGAGGGCCTGCATGAACCGCCCGGAAGCGCCCGTCCCACGCAGCGCCGGATCAGCCTCGACGTGCAGGATGATCCGGGTCTCGCCCTGAACGGCGTAGTCGGCGAAGACGGTGCGGGTCTCGCCCTCGTCATCGACGAAACCCTGCTCGAACCTCTGCTCGGATCGGACGTCGCGGAGGTCGGTCATCTTGGTCACTCGTGTCAGCCGGCGTACAAAGCCAACACGGGACGCGGCGCGCTTGTTCCTGCCCGCGCGTGCAAATCCCGGAGGGTGTGTCCTCCGTGCCGCGCCCCACGGCTCAGGGCGCGCGCTCTCCGAGCAGGTTGATCATGCCGATGATGCTCTTGATCGTGAACCAGATGGTCAGGAACAGCAGGCCCAGTCCCAGCACGATGGCGGCGGGGACCAGCACCAGCCCCAGCAGCGGCGCCACGGCGATGCTGGCGACGCATACGCCGATCAGGATCCACAGCCCGATGGTCCACCAGAACACCGACCAGAACAGTCCGATCTGGGCGTCGATGTGCTGGCGCGGCAGGCCCGTTGCGCCGCTCCGCGCGGCATAGGCCACGATCAGTCCGACGATGACCAGCAGGTTCGCGCTGGGCAGGGACAGGATGTAGAGGCCCCAGACGATCATCGCCGCGGGCCGCCCCTCGGACTCGTGGCCGGGCTGCAGGCGGGGTTGCACCGCCGTGTTCTCACGTTTCGCGTCGGCCATGAGCGTCTCCTTCAGATCCACCAGCCGCGCGGGTTCTCGATCGGGCGGCCGGATTTCAGCAACCAAACGCCGGAAGCGCCGCGGAGCACGATCCACAGCGCCAGCAGGAACAGGATCGGCACGCCCAGCGCGAACGGCAGGGCCAGCAGCACCAGACCCGCGAGCGCGGCGATCCCCGCCGCCCGCAGCGTGCGCTGCTGATACAGAAAGTGAGAAGCGGCCAGCGCGCCGGTCGGCGGCTCCTGCCGCATGGCCAGAAGGCCGATCACCGCCGACACGCCCACGGTCGGCACGGCGAACAGGATCAGCGCATAGGCGGCGTAGAGGCCCATGCCCCCGCCGGGCAGGTCGGAGGCCGGATCCCGACCACGGCGACGCGGCCCGCCCTCCGGCGCGCGTCCGAACGCCGCCGCCTCGGGCCCTACCGGTCGCGGCGCCGGCGCGGGCTCGGCCGGCGCTTCGGGCGCAGCGGCCTCAGCGGCGGGTTGGCTCCAGGCGGCGTGAACCGCGTCGGCCGGCGTGGCGAACAGGTCCGCCTCCGGCTCAGGGGCGGGGATAGGCGCCCGCTCGAACGCCGGCGTGATGACGGGCCGAAGTCCCGGCGTCGCGGCGGACAGCCCCGCGTCCGCGTCGCGGGCGCGGCCCTGCAGCGACGCCGGCGAAGCGAAGCCGATCAGGTCGTCGTCGTGATCGTCTGGGTTGGAGGGATCGCCCGGTTCGGCCATCAACGGGTCCTTGTCGTCAGGGGCTCAGGTATGACGGCGCCCCGCGCGCCGCGCAACCGTCCGGTCAGCGCGACAGCACCACTTCGCAGCCCGGCGCCACGGCGCCGTCGAGGGCGCCCGGCTTCTCGATCCGGACCTGGCAGCGCCGCACATGCGCGTCGGCCAGACAGGCGAGCGCCAGCCGCTGGGCGAAGGTCTCGACCAGGCCGACGTGACCCTCGGCCACGATGGCGCGCGCGGCGGCGGCGACGGTCTCGTAGTTCACGGTGTCGCCCAGCCGCTCGACCGGCGCCGGCGTCAGCTCCAGCGTCACGTCGATGACCAGCGGCTGCAGCCGGCCCACCTCGTGATCGTGGACGCCGATGCCGGCCTCGACCGTCAGGCCGCGCACGAACACCGTCAGCGCCTCCATGCGCGGCGCATCGCCGATCTGGGGGGCGGCGGAGCCGTCGGGACCGGGAAAGGGAAGGGGGGCTGCGGTCACGGGCTACTCCACGATGTCCGGCGTGCGCCAGGCCAGATGCTGGCCGCCGTCCACGGCGATCATCTGCCCGGTGACCAGCTCGGCGTCCACCAGCCAGCGCACGGCCGCGGCGACGGCTTCGGGGCTGCCCGCCCGTTCCAGCATGACGGCCGCGGCCTCGGCCTCGAAGTCGGCCTCGCTCTGGTGGATCGAGGGCAGGGTCGGGCCGGGGCCGACGCCGTTGACCCGAATGTGCGGAGCCAGCGCCTGCGCCAGCGTCCGCGTCGCCCACCACAGGCCGTTGCGCGACAGGGCGTAGGAGAAGAAGCGGGGATCGGGCTTCAACACCCGCTGGTCCAGCAGGTTGACGATGGCCGAGCCGTCCGGCGCCTGCGCCGCAAAGCCCTCGGCCAGCACGATCGGCGCGCGCAGATTGGTCTCGATGTGCGCGTCCCATGTGTCGCGGCCCAGCGATCCGACGCGGTCGTCCTCGAAGACGGAGGCGTTGTTGACCAGCACCGCCA
>DASRWP010000279.1:0-2472 GCA_035654535.1 Brevundimonas sp. | reverse complement strand
CGTCGGCCATGGTCGCCGACATCTCCTCGCCCAGGGCGTCGCGCCGTTCCTGCGGCAAAGGGTCGATGACGACCACGATGATGGATTCCCGGCCGCCGTCCTCGTCGGTGACCGGGTGGTACAGCGCACGAACGGTCACCCCGGCCTCGGCCAGTTCGCCCATGACGCTGTCGACGAGGAAGGGCCGGTCGTCCTGGATGACGGTCAGCAGGTCAAAGCCGGCCGCGCGCCCGTCGGCGCCGGTCACGGGCGAGACGGTGATACGCGCCGGTTCGCCGTGGGCGCGTCCCTCGGCGGCCCTCCAGACATTGGCCAGCAGCACCGCGAGGTCGTCGCCGGCCAGTTCCGGGGTCTCGTCTGCCGCATAGTCCTCGAAAGCCTGGGCGAGGAAGTCCAGCGCGCGGGCGTCGGGCGTGACCGTCAGGGCCTTCCGGAACCGCTTCTCCAGCGCCTCCAGCGTGATCGCCTGAGGAAGCTTTGACGCCGGTTCGCCGGACATGGGCAGGTCTCTTGCAGGCGCGGCCTTCCGCTTCGGCCGCCGAATGGGGGATCAGACTAGGCCGCTTCGCCATCGGGGCAAGGCCGCTGTCCGATGGCCGCCTGACTAGGCCACAGGCCGCGTCTCCGGAACCCCCAAAAGAGACGATCGGCTCGACAGGCGCCGGAAACGACAAGGCCGCCGGACTTGCGCCCGGCGGCCTGCTTCGGTTCGGCGCCCAGGAGGGGGAGGGTTGGCGCCGATCGATTTCGCCGCGGCCTTGGGGGAGGGGAGGGGGCCGCGCCGACAGGAATGAAATAGGGGCCGGATGTGGCCGATCAAGGGCGAGCAGGGGCTCCACCGGCGGTGGGGTTGCGGCGTGTTGACGCGGTGTCGGGGGGGTCGGCCTCCTCGTCTTCGTGCGCATAGGGTTCGCCGTCCCCGGATAGCAGGATGGCCATCCAGCGCGATCCCTTGAACTCGGCCAGCACCGCCATGGCCATCACCGCCAGCGGTGTCGACAGGAACATGCCGACCACGCCCCACAGCTGACCCCAGAGGGCCAGCGACAGAAGCACCACCACCGGATCGATGTTCTGGTTGTCGCCCTGCATGCGCGGCTGGATCAGGTTGCCGCTGATGAACAGGATCACCTGCAGACCGATCAACAGGATCAGGGCGGGCCAGTAGCTCTCGAACTGCACGAGGGCGAACAGCGGCGGGGCCAGGCCGGCCACGGCGCCGCCGAGCACCGGGATGAAGCCGATGACGAAGATGACGAACGTCCAGAACTCGGCGTTCTGCAGGCCGACCGCCCGCATCAACAGCCATGCCGCGGCGCAGATCATCGCTCCGGTCACGGTCTGGACCCACAGGTACCCTTCGACCCCGCCGCGCACGCGCGCGAACACCTCCATCGCCTCGGAACGCGCCGCGCGGCCTGGGAACAGGCCGACAATCTTGCGCCGGAAACCGTTCTGCGCCGCCAGCAGGAAGCCGAGATAGACCATCACGAAAAACGCGCCCGACAAGACGCCCGAGACCTGTCCGGCAAACTGGCCGACGCCGGCGCGCAGGTCCATCTGGGCGATCAGCTGGCTGGCTGTCGGCGGCGTCTCGGCTCCGAACAGCCGCGACCCGTCCGCAAGGATCTGGTCGATCCGCGGCCCGATCCGCGTCGTCACGCCCGAAGCCTCGCTGAAGAAGTTCAGGGCCCCGTTGGTGATGATGGCGATCGAGGCGAGAAATCCGAGAACCACCACCAGCAGCGCGGTCAGCCCGGCCCAGCGCGACGGCACCGGGGTGCGGGCCTCGATCGTCCGCTTTACGCCGTCGATCATGATCATCAGGAAGATGGCCATGGCCAGCGGCGTCAGTATGCCTCTCAGCCAGTAGACGGCGGCCCCGCCGGCGACGACGGCGATCAGCACGAGCGCGTTGCGCGACACGGTGGAGGCCGGAAGAGTGATCGGGGTTTTCATGGGCATATGCTCAAGGTCCGGGCCCGCGTCGTCAATCCGGCCTTGAACAGCTTCGCTTGCCGGTAGAGCATGAGCGCCGCCCGCCTCCCGGAGTTCCCATGCCCGACGCCGCCCCCGGTCTGTTCCTCGGCCAGTCTTCCGACGCGGGAGGCGCCGGACCGCAGCATCTCCTGTTCCACCGCGCAAACCGCCACGGCGTCGTGGCCGGCGCGACCGGCACCGGCAAGACCGTGACCCTGCAGATCATGGCCCAAGGCTTTTCCGACGCCGGGGTGCCGGTGTTCTGCGCCGACGTGAAGGGCGACCTGTCGGGCATCTGCGTGCCCGGATCGCCGAACGAGAAGCTGCTGGCCCGAGCGCAGTCGATGGGGCTGACGCTCAAGCCGGCGGCGGCGCCGACCGTGTTCTGGGACCTGTACGGCCAGAAGGGCCACCCGATCCGCACCACCGTCAGCGAGATCGGCCCGCTGCTGCTGGCGCGGATGCTGAACCTCAACGAGGTGCAGGAGGGCG
>DASRWP010000278.1:0-4520 GCA_035654535.1 Brevundimonas sp. | reverse complement strand
TGCATGGCGAAGACGAAGTCGGCGAGGCCCGAGCGCCGGGCGAGGGTCTCGCGCGTGAGGCAGAGGGTGCGGACATCGAGCTTCCCGGCCGTGTCCGGCACGGTGTGGCGCAGCCATCCGCCGTCCGCCAGCGCCTTCAGGATGGCGCGGCAGTCGCCGTCGAGGTCGTGGTCGCCGTGCAGGCCTACTGCGTCCGTCCGCTCTGCCCACGCCTCCAGATCGGCGGCGAAGGCGCGGTGACGGTCTTCGAAGAACGGCCAGTCGAGGAAGCTGCGGTCAGCCATGGCTTCAGTTCCCCTCGAACACCGGCTCGCGCTTGGCGGCGAAGGCCTCGTAGGCGCGGCGGAAGTCCTGCGTCTGCATGCACAGCGCCTGCGCCTGCGCCTCGGACTCGATCGCGGCGTCGAGGCTCATGTCCCATTCGAGGTTGAGCTGGTTCTTGGTCATGGCGTGCGCGAACGTCGGGCCTTGGGAGAGACCGCGTGCGATCTCCAGCGCCGTCTCCATGAGCGCTTCGCCCTCGACGAGGCGATTGTGAAATCCCCAGCGCTCGCCTTCCTCCGCTGTCATGACCCGGCCCGTGAACAGCAGCTCCGAGGCGCGCCCCTGACCGATCTGGCGGGGCAGGATGGCGCAGGCGCCCATGTCGCAGCCGGCCAGCCCTACGCGGGTGAACAGGAAGGCGGTCTTCGTGCGGGGTGTTGCGATGCGCAGGTCCGCGGCCATGGCCATGATGGCCCCCGCCCCGACGCAAACCCCATCCAATGCCGCGATGATTGGCTGGGGGCAGCCGCGCATGGCCTTGACCAGGTCGCCTGTCATGCGGGTGAAGCGCAGCAGCTCCGGCGCGGCCATCTCGGTGAGCGGCCCGATGATCTCGTGCACATCGCCGCCCGAGGAGAAGTTGCCGCCGGCGCCGGTGACGATCACGACCTTGCAGTCTTCGGCGTTGATCAGGGCGCGGAACAGGTCGCGCATCTCGGCATAGGACTCGAAGGTCAGCGGATTCTTCCGCTCAGGGCGGTTCAGCGTCAGGGTCGCCACGCCCTCGTCGTCCACCGTCCAGAGGAAATGAACCGCCCTGTAGTCGCGCGCCTTCATCCGTTCGGCTCCTGTTGGGTGAGATGCAGGGATCGCTTGGCCCGTTCCAGCAGGCGGGTCAGTTCGTCCGCCTCGGCGTCGCTGAGGTCGGCGAAGATGGCCTCGATCCAGCGTTCGTGGGCGGAGGCCATGGCGGCGAAGCGCGCCTTGCCGTCGCGCGTGAGCCGGATGCGCTGAACCCGGCGGTCCGCGCTCGGCAGGGACTCGATCAGGCCATCGTCCTTCAGACGCGCGGCCAGGCCGGTGACGTTTCCATTCGAGACCATCAGCATGCCCGCGGCCTCGCCCATGGTCAGGCCGGCGTCACCGGCCCGGTCAAGGGCGGAGAGCATGTCGAACCGGGGCAGGGTGGAGCCGAACTCGTCGCGCAGACGCTGGGCGATGCTCTGCTCGATGCGGGTGGCGCAGGTCAGGAGCCGGAGCCAAAGGCGAAGCGCGCGTTTGCCGTCGGGGGCGCCGCCCAGCCGGTCGGGAAGCGCGGCGGTCATCACAGCTCGCCCCCCGCGACGGTCAATGTCGCGCCATTGACCCCGGACGCCGCCGGGCTGCACAGCCAGCCAACGGCGGAGGCGACCTCCTCGGGCGTGATCAGCCGGCCCTGGGGGTTGGACGCGGCGAGCGCGGTGCGCGCGTCGTCTTCCGTGCGCCCGGTCTTCGTGACGATCGCCGCAACCGCCTCGGCCACCAGCCCGGTCTCGGTGAAGCCGGGGCAGACGGCGTTGATCGTGACGCCCTTGTCAGCGAACTCCAGCGCCAGCGACCGGGTCAGGCCCACCAGCCCGTGCTTGGCGGCGACATAGGCTGACACGTAAGCATAGCCCTTCAGTCCGGCGGTCGAGGCGACGTTGACGATCCGGCCCGAGCGGCGCGTGACCATCCCCGGCAGGACGAGGCGAGACGCCTCGGCGGGCGCCTCCAGACTCAGCGCCAGCATGGCCCTGAAAGCGTCCGGTCCGGTTCTGAGGAAGGGGGCGGACGAGGCCGCGCCTGCGTTGTTGACGAGGATGTCCACTGGCCCGAAGCGGTCGCGCCCGGCGTCAATGGCGGCGGCCAGCGCATCCGCGTCGGTCACATCCGTGGGGGCGACGAAGGCGGCTGGGCCAATGCGGTCGGCGGTCTCGTGCAGGCGTCCGACGTGGCGGCCGACGAGGGTAACCTGAGCACCCAGTTCGGCCAGATGCTCCGCCGTCGCCCGGCCGATACCGGAACCGGCGCCGGTGACCACAGCATGTTGGCCCGTCAGGCTCATACCGGCCCCGCCTGCTGCTGACGTTCCAGATTGCGGGCCAGCTGTGCGAAGCCGGCGCGGTACTGGACCGGCGGCTGCACCCCTCGCCAGCCCAGCTCGGCCGCGGTGCGCAGAGTCCAGTTCGGATCGGCCAGATGGGGACGCGCCAGCGCGCACAGGTCTGCGCGTCCGGCGGCGAGGATGCCGTTGACGTGGTCCGGCTCGTAAATGTTGCCGACCGCCATGGTGACGACGCCAGCCTCGTTGCGGATGCGGTCGCTGAGCGGCGTCTGGAACATCCGGCCATAGACCGGTCGGGCGTCGGGCGTGGTGGACCCGGCGGAGACATCGATCAGATCGCAGCCGGCGTCGGCGAAAGCGCGGGCGATGGTCACGGCATCCTCGGGCGTCAGCCCTTCATCGACCCAGTCGCTGGCTGACAGACGCACGGACATCGGGCGGTCGTCGGGCCAGGCAGCCCGCATGGCCCTGAAGACCTCCAGCGGGAAGCGAAGGCGGTTCTCGACCGGGCCGCCGTAGTCGTCGTTACGTCGATTGGAGACGGGCGTCAGGAAGGACGACAGCAGATAGCCGTGGGCGCAATGCAGCTCCACCATGTCGAAACCGGCCTCCGCGGCCCAGCCGACGGCGCGGACGAAGTCATCGCGGACGCGATCCATGTCGGCCCGCGTCATCTCGCGCGGAACCTGATCGCCGTCGGTCCATGGGATCGGGGAGGGCGCGATCAGCGGCCAGCCGCCCTCCAGCAGGGGCTGGTCCGCGCGCGGACCCCATGGACGCTCGACCGACCCCTTGCGGCCGGCGTGCGCCAGCTGGATGGCGATGCGCGACTCCTGGGCGTGCACGAAATCCACGATCCGGCGCCAGGCGTCGCGGTGTTCGGGCCGATACAGACCAGCGCACCCGGGTGTGATCCGCGCGTCGGCGGAGACGTCGGTCATCTCGGTGAAGACCAGCCCAGCTCCTCCCAAGGCGCGGCCGCCCAGATGAACGAGATGGAAGTCGCCGACCATGCCGTCTTCGGCGGAATACATGCACATGGGCGACACGACGATCCGGTTCGGCAGGGTCAGGCCGCGCAGCTGCAGCGGCGTGAAGGCGGGCGCGGGCGGAATAACCGCCGGGGGTGCGCCCGCTCCCGCCGCAAACCACCGCTCCACTGACGCCACAAAAGCCGGATCCCGCAGGCGCAGATTCTCGTGGCTGAGGCGCTGACTGCGGGTCAGCAGGCTATAGGTGAACTGCAGCGGGTCCAGATCGACATAGCGATCGACGGTCTCGAACCATTCGGTTGAGTTGCGGGCGGCGCTCTGCAGCTTCAGGACCTCGATACGCCGTTCGGCTTCGTAGTCGTCCAGCGCCTGCTCCAGATTGTCGCCGCCGGTCACGGCCTCTGCGAGACGAATGGCGTCCTCGAAGGCGAGCTTGGTGCCGGACCCGATCGAGAAATGCGCCGTGTGGGCCGCGTCGCCCAGCAGGACGACCTTGCCGTCGCGCCAGTTGGCGCACGCGACCCGCGGGAAGTTGAGCCAGGCCGAGCCGCGCAGGTGTTTCGCATTGCTCATCAGCGGCTGCCCGCCGAGCCACTCCGTGAACAGCGCCTCGGCGGCACGGCAGGTCCGGTCCTGATCCATGGCGTCGAAGCCGAGACCGCGCCAAGTCGCCTCCGAGCACTCGACGATGAAGGTCGAGGCGCCCGGTTCAAACTGATAGGCGTGGGCCCAGACCCAGCCGTGCGGCGTCTGGACGAAGGCGAAGGTGAAGGCGTCGAACGCCTGCGTCGTGCCCAGCCAGACGTATTTGTTGGCGCGGACGTCGACGTCCACGCCGAAGACATCGGGAGCGGCGCCCCGGACGCGGCTGTTGAGCCCGTCGGCGGCGACCACGATGTCGGCGGGAAGCGAGCGCACGTTCTCGACCTCGGTCTCGAACCGCAGGTCGACACCGAGCAACCGCGCCCGGGTCTGCAGGATGGCTAGCAGCCGCTGGCGTCCGATGCCCGCGAAGCCGTGGCCGCCCGACCGGACTGTTTCGCCCCGGATATGGACCTCGATGTCATCCCAGTGGACGAAGGCGGCCTCGATCGCGGCGGCCGTCTCCGGATCGTTGCGTTTCAGATTGGCCAGCGTCTGGTCCGAAAACACCACGCCCCAGCCGAACGTGTCGTCAG
>DASRWP010000277.1:0-3114 GCA_035654535.1 Brevundimonas sp. | reverse complement strand
TGCGGCTGGTTCGACGCGGTGCTGGTGCGCCAGTCGGTGGCGATCAACGGGATCGATGGCATCGCACTGACCAAGCTGGACGTGCTCGACGGCCTGGAGGTGCTGAAGATCTGCACCGGTTACCGGATAAACGGCGAGGTGCTGGACTATCTGCCGTCAAGCCTGATGGCGCAGGCGGCGGCGGAGCCGGTGTTCGAGGAGCTTGAGGGCTGGAGCGAGAGCACCGCGGGGGCCCGGAGCTTTCGCGACCTGAACGCCAACGCCGTGAAATACGTGCGCCGGATCGAGGAACTGATCGGGGCCCCGGTGGCGCTGCTGTCGACCAGTCCCGAGCGGGACGACACCATCATGATGCACGACCCCTTCCGGGGCTGAAGCGACGGCGTCGTTCAACCAGCCTTAACCGGCCACGGTTAAGCATGGCGCACGAGTTGGAGGGCTTCCGCCTTGTTCGCTGTCGACCGTCGCGTGCTGGCCAGGCTTGGACCCGTAATCAAACGCGTCCTTATCGTGGATCCGAACCCGCACGCTGCGCGGCTGCTCACTGACATCATGAAGGCGCTGGGCTCCACCGAGATCGCGGTTCAGCCGAACGGCGCGAAGGCGATGGCGGAGGCGGCAGGGCTGGAGCCCTGCATCATCTTCACCGAGCGCTCTGGCGTAGGCCTGGACGGCGAGGCGCTGGCGCGGAATCTGCGACGCTCTCACTTCGAGTGCCGCAAGGCCCCGATCATCATGGTCACCGCCGAAGCCACCGCCTCGACCATCACGGGCGCGCGAGACGCAGGCATCCACGAGTTTCTGAGGAAGCCGTACACCACCGCGGACCTGCTCCGCCGGGTCGAGAACGTGGCGATGAAGCCGCGGGACTGGGTGGAGGCCATTGGCTATATCGGACCCGACCGGCGGCGCTTCAACTCGGGCGAGTTCTCCGGCCCCGGCAAACGCAAGGCTGACAAGCCCGCCAGCGGGGCCGAGGCGCTGGCTGCCGCAAAGGATCAGGCAATGCGCATTCTGGCGGCGGCGCTGGACAAGTTCGACAGCGATCCGATGCAGGCGGTGCGGGCGATCAGGGAGCAGGCCTCCAACCTGAAAGCCGTGGCCATGAAGGCTTCGGACAGCCGGCTCGTGGTCGCGGTGGGCGCGCTTGAGGTCACACTCGCGTCGGGCCCCGCAACGAAAGAGACCCTTTCAGCGCCGATCGGCGGTCTGCTGGCGATGCATCAGGTCGAGCCGCTGGCCCGCGCCGGATAACGGCCGCCTACTTCAGCAGGTCGTCATAGGCGCGGACGACACGGGGCCAACTGGCCGAAGTCGGGTCGATCAGCTCGAAATGGCCAGCGCCGGCAAGGACCACAGACGTCGCGGGATCGCCGCGGGCTGCGGCAGTCTCAGCATAAGCCTGTCCGAACCGGGGGGGCACAATGGGGTCGAGAGCTCCCGATATGACGATCTGCCGATCGCCGAGCGGCGACAGCGCCGGCGGCGAGGTGTCGGCGTACACGTCGCGTCCGTCCGTCCCGGGCAAGCCGACAAGGCCGTCGATGGTGGACGGACCTCCGCAGGCGTCAGGTCCTGTCTCTCGATAGGCGGCCAGATCAGCGATACCCGCCAGAGACACGACGCCGCGAACAGGGAGCGGCTGACTAGAATGCAGGGGGCTGGCTGAGGGGATTCGGTCCCGTGCCGCCGCCCAGAGCGCCAGATGACCGCCCGCCGAATGGCCGGACACGGCGACGCGGCGCAGGTCGAGGCCGTGGACGGGCGCAAGGACACGCAAGTGGTCCAGCGCCGCAGCGACGTCGTGGAACGTCCCCGGATAGCCTCCGCCCGGATGGCCGATACGGCGGTATTCGATGTTCCAGACGGCGTAGCCGCGGCCGCGCAGGTCGGCGGCCATATAGTCCATGAGCTCCACGCCAGGCAGATCGGCGCGCCAGCAGCCTCCGTGGATCAGGATGACGACCGGGTAGCCGCGCCGGGTCGATGGCAGCCACAATTCTCCGAACTGCAGCGGATCGGCGCCGTAGGCGATGCGGTGGTCGGCCGACTGTCGCGGCACGGCCAGAAGCTGGCTGAATGTGATCGGTCGGCGTGTTTCAACCGGGTCCGGCGCGGACGGCTCGTGCGCGCAGGCCCCGACGGCCAGCACGACAGACATCAGGGAAATCACAACACGCATGGAAAATTCGGCCTCGACTGGTCGCCGTTTCTCCGGCGCGCCGGGGCACTGTAGAGAGCGTTAGCCGTCCGGCAACCGGAGCCCCGCATGACGACCCGCCAGACCTGCCTCGCGCTTGACGCCGCCGATCCGCTGGCCTTCGCACGGGAACGGTTCAGCCTGCCCGACGGGACCAGATATCTGGACGGCAACTCGCTGGGAGCGCTGCCGAAGTCTGCGGGCGACCGCATCCGGCGCACGGTCGAGCGCGAGTGGGGCGAGGATCTGATCGCCAGCTGGAACCAGCACGACTGGATCGGTCTGCCGCAGCGGGTGGGTGGACGAATCGCGCGGCTGGTCGGGGCCAGCGCCTCGGAGGTCGTGGCTGCGGACTCGGTGTCGGTGAACCTGTTCAAGCTCGCCGCCGCGGCGGTGCGGGCGCAACCGCCGGGACGCAGGGCGGTCGTGATCGAGCGCGGGGACTTTCCGACCGACCTCTACATTCTGCAAGGTCTTGCAGCCTTGGCGCCGGACATCGAACTGCGGGCGGTGGAGCCTGGCGGTATGGAGAGCGCGCTGGACGAAAAGACCGCGGTGGTCCTGCTGAGCCACGTCCACTATCGCAGCGGCGCGGTCCGGGACATGGCGGCGACAAACGCCATGATCCGCGGGGCAGGCGCGCTCACTCTGTGGGATCTCAGCCATAGCTGCGGGGTGCTGGACGTCGCCCTGAACAGGGACGGAGCCGATCTCGCGGCAGGTTGCGGCTACAAATATCTGAACGGAGGGCCTGGCGCGCCCGCCTTCGTCTTTGTGGCCCAACGGCATCAGACGTCGCTGCGGAATCCGTTGTCGGGATGGATGGGACACGCCCGGCCGTTCGACTTCGTTGACGAGTATGCGCCGGCCCCGGGGATTGCGCGGTGGCTGTGCGGCACGCCGCCGGTCCTCAG
>DASRWP010000276.1:0-2725 GCA_035654535.1 Brevundimonas sp. | reverse complement strand
CGCCCAACGACTTCGAGCTGGGCGTTAACGTCGCCGCCACGCCCGGCGCCGTGGTGTTCCGCAACGATCTGTTCGAGCTGATCCAGTACGCGCCCACGACGGATAAGGTGTACCGCCGGCCGCTGCTGTTCGTGCCGCCGCTGGTCAACAAATACTACCTCTTCGACCTGACGCCGAAGGCCAGCTATCTGAAATGGCTGGTGGATCAGGGTCACACCGTGTTCGTAATCTCGTGGGCCAACCCTGACGAGAGCCACGCCGAAAACGGTCTGGACGCGTATGTGAAGGACGGTGTCATGGCGGCGATGGACGCTGTCGAGGCCGCGACCGGAGAGCCGGACCTGGATCTGGTGTCCTACTGCCTTGGCGGGACACTGTCGGCGATGACCCTGGCCTATCTGGCCCAGACCGGAGCCGGAGAACGCGTCGCTTCGGCCACCCTGATCGCCACGCTGGTCGACTTCGGCGACATGGGCGAGTGGTCGGTGTTCACCGGCGAAAAAGATCTGGAGGCATTCAACCGCTATCTGGACGAGCGGGGCTTCGTCGAGGCCAACGATCTGACCAAACTTTTCTCGGCGGTCCGCGCCAACGACCTGATCTGGTCGTCGGTGGTGAACCACTATCTGCTCGGCGACGAGGCGCGCGCGTCCGACCTCCTGTGGTGGTTCGACGACGGCTCGCGCATCCCGGCGCGGATGCTGAAGGAGTACGGCTCGCAGGTGCTGAAGGGCAACCGCCTGAAGGACGCGGGCGGCGTGTCGATCGACGGTGTCGCGCTCGACCTTTCCGCCGTCCAGACCCCCGTCATGATCGTCGCGTTGAAGGACGACCACGTCGCGGCCTGGAAGAACACTTACGCGGGGCGCGGCTTCTTCGGCGGCCCGACGCGGTTCCTGCTGGGCGGGTCCGGCCACAACGCCGGCATGATCAACCCCCCGGAAGCCAACAAGCACGGCTACTGGGTCAACGACGAAGCGCCCGTCGACGCCGACGCCTGGCTGTCCTCCGCCGAGCAGAAGGCCGGCTCGTGGTGGCCCGAGTGGCAGGGCTGGCTGGACGCCACTGCTACCGGCGCCAAGGTCAAGGCCCGGAAGCCGGGCTCGGGCAAGCTGAAACCGATCACGGCTGCGCCGGGCGACTACGTCCGCGTCCGGCACTGACGCGCCTGCGCCAAGGCTGGCGCGCCCATCAGGACTCGAACCTGAAACCGCTCGCTTAGAAGGCGAGTGCTCTATCCGATTGAGCTATGGGCGCGACGAGGGCCGGATAGCAGCCCTTGCCGCTGGTGTGAACGGGCTCAGGCCGAATGGCGGACACCCGGTTTCTGAACCCGGGGCCGCCGCAGCCGTTCAGGGCCGGTGCGGATCGCGACCTTCAACATCAACGGCGTGAATACGCGGCTGCCCGCCCTTCTGCAGTGGCTGGGCGAGGCGTGGCCCGATGTCGCCTGTCTGCAGGAGCTGAAGGCGACGGATGCGCAATTCCCGGCGCAGGCCATTCGCGACGCCGGGTACGACGTGGTGTGGAAGGGCGAGCACCGCTGGAATGGCGTGGCCATACTGTCACGCGTCGGCGAGCCGGTGGTCACCCGCCGGGCGCTTCCCGGCGACGAGACGGATGCCCAGAGCCGCTATATCGAAGCCGCCGTGGGCGGCGTGCTGATCGCCTCGCTCTACCTGCCGAATGGCAATCCGCAGCCCGGGCCGAAGTTCGCCTACAAGCTGGCCTGGTTCGAGCGGCTGATCGATCACGCCGCCGACCTTCTGGCGTCGGGGGCGCCGGTGGTGCTGGCCGGTGACTACAACGTCGTTCCGACCGAGAGCGACATCTACAACAGCCGCTCGTGGAAGAAGGACGCCCTGCTCCAGCCGGAGAGCCGGGCCGCCTACGCCCGGCTGTTGGACCAGGGCTGGACCGATGCGCTGCGCGAGCGCTTCCCGCACGACCCGCCGCCGTGGACCTTCTGGCAATATTTTCGGCAAGCCTGGGAGCGTGACGCCGGATTGCGGATCGATCATCTGCTGCTGAGCCCGTCCATCGCCGCCAGGCTGAGAGACGCAGGAGTAGATCGGGAGGTGCGGGGGCGAGAGAAGTCCAGCGATCATGCACCGACCTGGATCGTACTGGACTGAACCGCGCGAGCGGCGGACCGTTACGCCGCCATGGCCCGCGCGCTGAAAGTGTTCTGCTTTTCCGACGGCTTCCACGCCTGGACCGTGGCGACGCCGTCGCGCGCCAAGGCATTGGCCGCCTGGGGCGTAAAGCGCGACCTCTTCAAGGACGGTTCGGCCAGGGAGGTGGTCGAGGGCGGAGATCGCGAAGCCGCCTTGGCCGCGCCGGGCGAACTGATCGAACGCGGTCTGATGGTCGACATCGGTGAGATCGAGAAGACCCGGGCTCCGAAACCGAAGCCAGCGCGGGCGCCCGATGCGAAAGACGTCGCGCGTGTCGAGGAGCTGGAGGCGGAACTGCCCGTCCTCGAAGCCCGGCAGTCGGCCGAGCGCTCGGATATGGATGAACGGCTGGCCGTGCTTGAGCGCGAGCGGGCCGCGCTCTCCGAACGACATGACCGGGCGCTGGAGGATATGAAGACGCGTCTGAAGGCGGCGCGGACGAAGCTCAGGCCGTAGCGGCCCGCCACGCAGCGAGGCCCCGCTCAAGATCGGCGATCAGATCCTCGGGCGCTTCGAGGCCGATATGGAGTCGCAGCAGCTCCCCGGCC
>DASRWP010000275.1:0-2910 GCA_035654535.1 Brevundimonas sp. | reverse complement strand
CGGGCGGGCTGGTGGTCGGCGAGGTGGTCGACGGATCCATCGGCAGGGTCGGCGGGGTCTGTCCGGTGGTGGTTCCGGCCGCGCCCGTCGTGCCCGTGGCTCCGGCCGAACCCGTCGTGGAGCCGCCCATCGCGCCCCCGGTCGCGCCCGTCGTGCCCATGGCGCCGGTCTCGGCTGGAGCCATGGCCGACGTGTCTTCGGCCGCCATCGCGGCGGCGTCGGTCTTGGCGGTGTCGTCCTGGCCCGAGCAGGCGGCGAGGGCCAGGGCGCCGGCCGCAGCGAGGGTGATGATCCTGAAGTTCATGTCCAAGTCTCCCGTGATCGCCCTGCGGATCACCCGCCGGTGTCAACGATCACAGCCGGTCAACCGGAAGCCCGCGTCGGCGTTCCCGATTCCGTGAGAATTCGTGATCGATGCGGCGTCACCCGTCGGCGGGCATCCGCCCGGCGTTCACGGCGATGCGGCCGATCAGGCCTTTCACGATCAGATCGACGGGCGATCCCTCGCGATAGTCGGCGGCGGCGACGAAGTTCACCCGGTCCTCCGAAATCAGCCGGTGAATCTTGGTTGCATCACGCGGGGTGGTCTCGGGGTCGTAGACGGCGATCGAGAAGCCACCCTTGGTATGCATCATCTTCATGGTCGGCACGTCGGTATCGCCGTCGCCGAGGAAGATCATGCGCTCGAACGGGATCGGACGCTCGTCGTCGGGGATGAAGCGGTTGATCCGCTCGTCGTCCCAATGGTTGAACACGCCCTTGTTGATGCGGAACAGGTACTGCGTCTTGGTGGTGTAGTTGACGCCGACGGCCGGCCAGATCGCCACATCCTCTGCGTCATAGACGTATTTCGAGGCGTAGACGTGCTTGAACGCCTTCGCGATCGGGCAGCCCTCGATCATCTCCGTCAGGCCGGCCGAGATGATGTAGTGCTCGATCTCGAGCCCGAACTGGTCGCCGAACGCATCCATCCTTTCGAACCAGCTCATATCCCTCAGCCCCTCGAACAGGGCGACGTCGCGACCGTGGTCGCGCAGGGCCTGCCGCGTCACCGGCTGGCCGTTCTCGCGCGCCGCCTGCAGCATCATCTGCATGTACATCAGGATGCCGTCGCCGTCGGCGGCCTGGGTGGTCGGGAAGACGCTGTCCCAGAACTGTTTCGGCGTCATGCCGATCGACGGGATGAAGCTGACTTCCTGCATGTTGCCGCGCGCCAGCGTGCCGTCGAAGTCGTAGATCAGCGCGGTCTTCAGTCGTTTGGCCATGGCAGGTCCAGTGGCGAGTGGCGAGTGGCGAGTGGTTAGTGAGTGCGCCGGGGGGAGTCAAAGTGCGCGGGTCCGTCTCGCCACCCGTCACTCGCCACTCGCCACGCCCAACAGCAACTCCGGCGCAGCCGCGACCCCCGCGGCTTCCAGCGGCAGGTGCAGGATGAAGGCCGCCCCCTTGCCCGGTTCGCTCTCGACCTCGGCCCAGCCGCCGTGCAGCTCGACCAGCGCCTTGACCAGCGCAAGTCCGACGCCCGGCCCGCCGCGCTCGCGCCGGACGAAGCGGTCGAAGACGTGCGCCTGCAGGTGATAGGGAATGCCCCGGCCGCTGTCCTGGACGCGGATACGAACTTCGGTGGTGGTCGCCTCGGCCGTCAGGGACACGGCCCCGCCCTCCGACACGGATCGGGCGGCGTTGTCGAGCAGGTGGTCGAGCGCCTGTCCGACCCGCTGCGAATCGGCCCGGATCGGCCGGATCGAGGCCGGACAGGTCACCGTCAGGTCCGCCCCGCGGCCTTCGATCCGGGGCCGCGCCTTGTCGGCCGCGGCGTCCAGCAGGTCGCGCACCCGGACATCGCCGAGCGTTAACTCCATCTCCCCGGCGTCGATCTGGGCCATGTCCAGCACGTCATCGATCGATCCGGCCAGCTGGCTGGCGGCGACGCGGATAGCCCCCGCATGCTGGCGGCTGCGCTCGGGCAGGTCGGCCTGCATCTCCAGCAGCTCCGAATAGCCGACGATGGTCGTCAGCGGCGTGCGCAGTTCGTAGGAAACGCTGCCGACGAACTCGCGCTTCAGCGCGGTCGACTCCTCCAGCGCCTGCGCCTTGGCCGCCAGCGCCTGCTCGAGGCCGCGCCGCGCCGTGACGTCCGAGAAGGCCACCAGCGTCGCCCCGTCAGGCAGCGGCCGGGTCAGCCACGACGCGATCCGGCCGTCAGCCGTCCGGCCCTCGCCGGCGATCGGCACCCGGCTTTCGGGATCAGGGTCCGCCACCCGCGCCTTCAGCCCCAGCCACAGGGCGGGATCGGGCATGGTCGACTGGCACAGGGCGGCGACGGCGTCGAAGTCGCTCGCGGCGTCCAGCGCTTCGCCGCTGACCCCCCAGAAGCTGTCGAAGGCCTCGTTGTGCAGACGGATGCGGCCGTCCGAACCGAACACGGCGACCGCGTCGTTGAGCTTGTCCAGCGTCGCCGTCTGGACCTGGATCTGGGCATTGAACCGGCTGCGCAGCTTCAGCTCGTCGGTGATGTCCGAGAACAGCAGCAGCACTCCCCCCAGCGGGTGCGGCTGGCGGACCACGCGCAGCGTCCGTCCGTCCGGCAGGGACCAGCTGTCGTCCGGCGCCGCCTCGGCCGCGCCGTAGAAGTCCAGCTCGTTGGCCTTCCAGCCCGCATAGTCGATCACCTCGGGCAGCATCCGGCGCTGGCGCAGCCGGTCCAGCAGCTCGGCGTGCGTCGGTCGCTCGTCCAGCCAGGCCGGGTCGAGGTTGAACAGGGTCTGGAAGGCGGTGTTGTGGAAGGCCAGACGGCGCGACGGGCCGAAGATGGCCACCGCGTCGGCGAGGTGGTTCAGCGTCTCGTCGTGGGCCTCCACGTGGCGGCGCAGGGTGTCCCGCGTCTCCTCTGCCTCGGTCATGTCGAGGGCA
>DASRWP010000274.1:0-3655 GCA_035654535.1 Brevundimonas sp. | reverse complement strand
GCGTCCTGCAGCCAGCCGACATAGACGACGTTGTTGACGTGGCCGTTGTCGTCGATGTGCTCTGGCCGGACGGCGAGTGGCACGACGAAGATTTCGCGGTCTTCCCGGGGTTCGAGAACCGCGCGCGCCATCAGGCCCCGGCGTCTTCGCCCAGAGCCACGCCTTTTTGCGCCATCAGGGTCTGCAATTCGCCCGCGTTGAACATCTCGCGCACGATGTCGGAGCCGCCGACGAACTCGCCCTTCACATAGAGCTGGGGAATGGTCGGCCAGTCGCTGAACGTCTTGATGCCGTCGCGCAGGGCCTCATCCTGCAGCACATCCACGCCGACGAAATTGGCTCCGATGTGGTCGAGAATCTGCACCGCAAGCGAGGAGAAGCCGCAGCGCGGCGCGTCGGGCGTGCCCTTCATGAACAGCACAACGTCGTGCTGCTTCACGGTCTCGCCGATGAAGGCGTGGACGGGATCGCCGGCGGCGGCGGGTACGGCTTGATCGGTCACGAATGCGGGCCTTTCACTGAAGGCCGTCAGGTATGGACCGGCGAGGCATGGGTCAAGGGCGAGAAGCCCCGCGCTCAGGCCGCCTTCGCGCCGGCGACGCGGGCCATCTCGATCTGGGCCGCCAATCCCGGAGGCATGTCGCGATCGGGAACGGCCGCCAGGGTGTTCAACCGTTCGATGTCGCTCGCTTCGATCAACACGCTGGAGACGGATGGGTCGGACAGGGAATAGGCGAGGCAGATCGCCTCGGCGGACCAGTTGTTGGTCCGGTGAAGGAAGGCGAAGGTGCCGACATCCGCAAGCGGGCCTTCTTTCTTCTTCGGCCCGCCGAAGCCGAAGAGTCCCTTCTTCTTCTCGACGTGGACTGTCGCGGCCTTCTTCGCCGTGTTCAGGCTGTCGGGGAAGTAGCCGTAAACGAAGATTGCCATGTCCTGCTCACGGGCCGCGCGCAGGCGGGAGCGGATCTGCCAGCTGGCGTTAACGTGGAACGGGGTAGCGAGCACATCGAAGGCGCCGGTCGACACATAGGCGTCCATGACGTCGCCGTCCCCGGACACACCCAGCAGCCTGACCCGTTCCGTGGCCCGCAGGGCCTTCAGGGCGTTGAGCGTCGATTGGGGCAGTTCGTGATCCACCGGCTCGTCCAGCAGAGCCATGTCGAAACAGCCGAGATCGGACGCATGAAGGGCGCGGTCGATCGACGCGGTGATGCCTTCCGCCGAGAAATCGCGGTCCGAGCCGCGACGGCCGTCTCCGGCGCCCAGGGTGAGCGACACCTGAACGAGCTTGCGATCGACGTGCTTCAAGGCCTGTCCCAGCACTTCAGCCAGAACCGGGTCGGCCGTCTCGAGGCTGTAGCTGTTGATGCCGGCTTCGAGGGCCGAATAGACCAGCTCGCGACCCGCCTCGGGTCCGTCCTCTATGTCGCGTGGCCCGAGGCTGAGGGTGATGGCCGAAACGGCCTGACCGGCGTTGCCGAATGGACGGTAGCGCATGAATTCAGTCTCCCGCCGGGGCCAGTGTTTCAAGCGCCAGCGCGTGCAGTTCGCCGCCCATCTTGCCCTTCAGCGCCGCATAGACCAGCTGGTGCTGGCGCACGCGCGGCAGGCCCGAGAAGGCCGACGAGACGATGCGCGCGCGGTAGTGGTCGCCGTCGCCGGCCAGATCGTCGATGACGATCTCGGCGTCGGGAAAGGCTTCGGTCAGATGGCTGCGAAGCTCTTCGACAGGCATGGGCATGGACGTCGCGGTCTCCGGATGCGGAAGCATGATGCCGCGAAATGCTTAATGGGGGGCTACGGCGAGGACGCCGGGGGCGTTTCCGGGCCTACCGGGCCAGCCGCTCCAGCAGGACCACTGGCCCGTCCTTGTAGGTGGTCTCGGCATAGGGACGGTAGCCGGCCCGCGTCGCCAGCGCGTGCGATGGACCGTTGTCGGGCGAGATCATGCACACCGTGCGCGGCGCGTTCAGGTAGTCGTCGCACCACGCCAGCGCCGCCGACAGCGCCTCGAACGCCAGTCCCTGCCCCTGATGCCGCGGGGCCAGCCCCCAGCCCAGTTCCGGCGCGTCAAGGACGGGCGTCATCTGGCGTCGGTAATCGAGCACGCCGAACGTCCCGACGAGATCGCCTCCCTCTTTCAGCCGCGCCGCCCAGTTGCCGTATCCCAGCGCCTCCCAGTGTCCGATATCGCGCAAGGTGCGGAACCACACTTCCTCGGAGCCCAGGGCGCGGCCGAAGATGTGGCGGGTGAAGGCCACGTCGCCAAACAGCGTGCACAGGTCGAGGAAATCGCTCGCCTGGATGGGAGTCAGGGTCAGCCGCCCGGTGATCAGGGTCGTCACATCAGCCCCAGTTGCTTGAAGCTGGCCACGCCATCGCGGCCGACGATCAGGTGGTCGTGGACGTCGATCGAGAGGGCGCGGGCGGCCTCGATGATCTGTCGCGTCATCGCTATGTCCGGTCGGGACGGCGTCGGATCGCCAGACGGGTGATTGTGGACGATGATCATCGACTTGGCCGACAGCTCCAGCGCCCGCCGGACCACCTCTCGTGGGTAGACGGGAGCATGATCGACCGTGCCGCGGTTCTGGATCTCGTCGAGGATCAGCTGGTTGCGGTTGTCCAGATAGAGCACCCGGAATTGCTCGCGCGGCTCGTGTTGCAGGCTGAGGCGAACGTAGGCGACCAGGGCCGTCCACGACGAGATCACCGGGCGCTTGCCGGCCTCCTCCTTCATCAACCGGCGTGACACCTCGTGCAGCGCCACGAGATCAAGGGCCGTCTCGGCGCCGATCCCCTTCACCCGGCCCCGGGCGTCTTCGGAACGAACGGTCATCAAGTCCTCGACGGACGCCGCGAGCACGGCGCCCAGCGACCCGAAGCGGCTCAGCAGCGCCTTGGCGATCGGCTTGACGTCGCCCTGCGGCTGGCTGCGGAACAGGAACAGCTCCAGCAGTTCGTAGTCGGGCAGGTGATGGACGCCCGCGCCCCGCGCCCGCTCGCGCAGGCGCTCACGATGGCCGGCGTGGTGCGGCGCCTTGGGTTTGTCGGGCGGTTGATCGAGCATGCGCCTCCCCGGTGCGCGGGGAGGGTACCGTCAGAAGCTGGGCCGGAACAGTCCTGCGGGGCTGAGGGTGAAAATCTCGACGCCGTCCTCGGTTACGCCGACGGTGTGCTCGCACTGGGATGACAGGGACTTGTCACGGGTGACGGCGGTCCAGCCGTCGGAAAGCACCTTCACATGCGGCTTGCCCAGATTGACCATCGGCTCGACGGTGAAGAACATTCCGGGTTTCAGCGTGGCGCCCTCGCCGCGACGGCCGTAGTGCAGTACGTTGGGGCTGTCGTGGAACAGGCGGCCGATGCCGTGGCCGCAGAAGTTGCGGACGACGGACATCCGGTTGGCTTCGACCACGTGCTGAATGGCGTAGCCGATGTCCCCGAAGGTCGCGCCGGGCCTGATCACCGCCAGACCGGCCTCGAGCGAGTCATAGGTGACCTCGATCAGCTTGCGGGTGCGGGCGTTGATGGTCCCCACCGCATACATGCGGCTGGAGTCGCCATGCCAGCCGTCGGCGAGGACGGTGTGGTCGATGTTGACGATGTCGCCGTCCTTCAGCACCCGGTCGCCCGGGATGCCGTGGCAGACGAC
>DASRWP010000273.1:0-2860 GCA_035654535.1 Brevundimonas sp. | reverse complement strand
GAAACCGCGTCGGCGTCAAGCTGTCCGGCGCGGTCGTCAGGACTGTTTGCGGCGCCCGCCGGCATTGCCTTCCAGAAACCTCAGTGAAGCCGCGCTGACCTGGTCCCATTCGGACAGGCTCATAATGTGGCCCGCGCCCCGGATGATCTGCATCCGCACCGGCACGTCCCGGTCGACCAGAAACTGGCGCCACTGTTCGGTGCCCTGCGGGCGGACGTGGCTGTCGCGCTCGGCCCGGATGATCAGGGTCGGAATCCGGCGCGCCGGCGGGCGCGGCGGATAGACGTCCCACCCTCCGGCGACCCCGATCGCGGCGCCGGCGCGGCAGTTGCCCAGGGCGCCGTCGACGGCGATGAAGGAGCCGAGCGAGTAACCCGTCAGCGCCGTGTTCGGGGGATCGACACCGTCGGAAATCAGCCAATCGACCGCGTCAGAGGCGCACGCTCGCCACGCGTTCATGACGGCGGCCCCCCGGACTAAATCGTCGGCCGCCGCGTCAAGATAGGTCGGCACGATGGCGACATAGCCATTCTCGGCGAAGGTTCGCGCGTACCGAAGCTGCCGCGGCCCGATCGAACCGGATCCGTGCATATAGACCACCCCGGAGCCGCGCGGGTCGCGGGTCGGGCGGTAAACCCCGGCGCGGATCGATCGGCCCCGGCTGGAATAGGTGATCAGTTCCGTCGTGATCGCGGACGCGGGGGCCGTGTCGCCCGTCTGTGCGCCGACTGTCTGCGCGCTGATGGTCAGCGCGGCGATGGACATCGCGGCCTGACGCCGGTTCAGCGCCAGGTCTGGCTGCGCCTCAGTGAAGCTGGATCTGGACACTCAGGACGTAGCCCTTGCCGCGGATGGTGCGGAGCACGTCAGCGCCCGACGCGTCCTTGCCGAGCTTGCGCCGCAGCCGGCACATGCAGGTGCGGAAGTTGGAATGACAGACCAGCGCCCCTGGACCGAAGGCCTCGGCGACCGTCGAGCGGTCCATGATGCGGCCCTGCGCGTCCATAAACGCGCGCAGCAGACGGTGCTCCAGCGGGGTGAGCGCCGTCTCCCGTCCGGATGGCGACTGGAACACGCGCATCGCGTCATTGAGCACCCAGCCGCCGGTGTCGGCGCGGGACGCCGTTCCAGCGGGTCCCGTCCGCCCCGAGCGCCGCAACAAGGCGCGCATCCGGGCCAGCAGCTCGCGATTATGACAGGGCCTCGCGAGAATCTCGTCCGCTCCGACCTCGAGAGCGATGATCCGGTCCGTCTGGTCCTGACAGTCCGCAATCATGACGATCGGCGCCCCGACGGTCGCCGCAAGATCCCGGCACAATCCCAGACCGTCGTACAGCGACGCGTCATCAAGCACGACAAGGTCGATGCTTTCGGTCGCGAGGATCGATACCGCTTCCGCCCGACCGGCAGCTTCCAGCACCCGGAAGGCCTGACCTGACAGGAAGCCCGCGAGAGCGCCTCTGCTGGAAGCGTCGGCGCCGATCAGAAGCACGACGTTTCGGTTCGTCGCCGCGAGCGCCGCCATCACAGTGGCAGGCGCTGGACCCGGACTGTCGAACTCAACCCTTGAAGCAAGCATTTCCTTACACCCCGATCCTGTCCGGCCTGATCTCAGGCCCGCTTGCGGTAGCGGATCACCCACATGTCGACCCACTGCCCCTCGGTCGTCTCGCGCTGCCAGCGCCATGTCAGGCGGTCAGCCGTCACGTCCTGCCAGATCATTCGCCGGTTGGCGCCGCTGGGGCCGCGATCGACCGTCCGCATTTCAAAGATGTGGTCCTGGCCCGTCACCGGGCCTCCCGTCAGGACGAAGACGCCGCCAGCATTATCGACCCAGGTCTGCCGCCAGGTCCGGAGCTGGGGGTCATAGATCGAGACAGACACTCCGGAGAAGCCGCCCGGCATGGCGAAATGCTCGGTAATAACGCAGGATCCATACTCGTCCTTCGTGATCCTGTTGGTCCCGGTTCCGACCCCGCCGTTCTGCTGATCGAACTCGAGTCCCCAGTCGCCGGCCCAGAAATCCAGCTGTCGATATTCCGGTGTGGAGCACGGGGCCGCCTGAGCCTGCGCCTGCGCCTGCGCGGAACCGGGCGCGAGGACGATCGAGGCCAGACCGGCCGCCGCCACCAAACTTCCGAACATTCGCTTCATGAATCGCCCCCAGCAATGTTGCCGGCAATCTTCATTCGCTACAGCGGCGTCACAAGCGCCACTTCACTGGATGTCAGGAGGCCACTCGCAACCGCCGATCTTTCAAACGAGGTCGCGCCGGATGTCGGGAAGGAGCCCCGGAGAGCCTCCGGGGGCGGGCGACCGGGCCAGCGTCGGCGGTCAGGCCGCCGCGTCGAGCACGGCGCGCAGGCGATGCGCAAGGTCGTTGCGCTGATACGGTTTGTCGATCACGGGGAAGTCGTGGCGCATCTGATGACCGGTCTCGCCCAGATAGCCGGAGGTCAGCAGCACCTTGAGGTCCGGGCGACGCTCCCGCGCCTTCAGGGCCAGCTCGATGCCGTTCATGCCGCCCGGCATGATGACGTCGGAGAACAGCAGGTCGAAGGCGCCGTCCTGGGACAGACGATGCAGGGCCCCGCCGGCGTCGGACGCGACTTCGCAGCGGTAGCCCAGACTGGTCAGCATATCGAGGCACAGGCTGAGCACGGCCGGATCATCCTCGACGATCAGAACGCGCTCGGAACCCGGCGCGGCCTCGACCGCGGGCGGCGCAGCGGTGGCTTCGGCCGGAGATTCGCTCGTCAGCGGCAGGTTCAGCTCGAACACGGCCCCCTCCCCCGGCGTGGCGGCGACGCTGATGGCCCCGCCCGACTGGCTGACGAAGCCATAGACCTGCGACAGGCCC
>DASRWP010000272.1:0-1860 GCA_035654535.1 Brevundimonas sp. | reverse complement strand
GTCCCCGGACGTTCGAGCCTGCGGGCACCGGCGCAAGGAAGCGCAGCTTGTCGAACCCGTAGTTGACCCCCATGACCACGCCCTCCAGCGGGGGCACGGCGTCATAAGTCATGGCCGACAGCAGACTGAGCGTCAGGAAGCCGTGGGCGATGGTTCCGCCGAAGGGGGTGGCCTTGGCGCCCTCCGGGTCGATGTGGATGAACTGACGGTCCTCGGTGATCTCGGCGAAGGCGTCGATGCGGGCCTGATCGACGCGGATCCAGCGGCTGACGCCGAGCTCCTGCCCGATCAGGCCGGGCAGGTCCGTCACAGGCGTCGGCACGCCCTTGCGTTCGGTGCGGCTCATGAAACGGCTCCTCAGGCGACCGGGACGAACCGGTCCTCGATGATGGCGGCGAACAGGGCGGGATCGACATTGCCGCCCGACAGGATGACGGCGGTGGTCCGGTCCTTCGTCGGCGCCTTGCCGGTCAGGACGGCGGCCAGCGACACGGCGCCGCCGGGTTCGACCGCCAGCTTGAGGGTGTGGAAGGCGTAGCGGACCGCCTCGGCGACTTCGGCGTCCGAGACCGTCTCAACCCTGTCGACCCGGCGGTTGATGGGAAAGGTCAGCTCGCCGGGCCGGTCGGTCATCAGGGCGTCGCAGATGGTGCCGGGGGCGGGGGCGTAGGTCAGCCGCTGGCCCGCCGCGATCGACAGCTGCATATCGTTGTAGTCGCGCGGCTCGACTGCGATCACCGGCGTCTCGGGCGACAGGGCCTCCATCGCCAGGTTGATCCCGGCGATCATGCGGCCGCCCGAAGCGCCGCAGACCAGCTGGTCCAGCGTCGTCCCCCGCACCTGCACGTCGTCCATGATCTCCAGCCCGATCGTGCCCTGTCCCTCGATCACGAACGGATCGTCGAAGGGGCGGACCAGCACGCTGCCGCGGGTGCGGGCGATCTCTTCGCCGATGTCCTCGCGGCTTTCGGTGTAGCGGTCGTACATCCGCACCTCGCCGCCAAAGGCGCGGACGCCCGCGACCTTCACCGCCGGACTGTCGGCGGGCATGACGATGACGGCCGAGGTTCCCATCATCCGGGCGGCGCAGGCCACCGCCTGGGCGTGATTGCCCGAGGAATAGGCCACGACGCCGCGTTGCAGCTCCTCCGGGTTCAGGCGGCTGATCCGGTTCCAGGCTCCCCGAAACTTGAACGCCCCGGCGCGTTGCAGCGTCTCGCACTTCAGCAGGACCCGCCCGCCCAGTCGTTCGTTCAGGGCCGGGCTCTCGATCAGGGGCGTGCGAACGGCGTGGCCGGCGATCTGGCGGGCGGCGTCCTGAACGCCGGCGAAGGAGGCGGTGTGGGTCATGGTCTGCATTTAGCGCAGCTTGATGAACAGTGGCGAGTGGCGGGTGACGAGGGGTCCAGCATCCGGCCCGCTGGCTGCGCGTGGGGAACCGACCGGTTCTTGCCTCGCCACTCGCCACTCGCCACTAATCACTCATGAAGAGCCTGATCCTCGCCATCGACCAGGGCACCACCTCGACCCGGGCCATCGCCTTCGAGACCGCGCCCGAGGGCGGGTTGCGGCCGGTCGCCGTCAACCAGATCGAGCTGGAGCAGCATTTCCCGCAGTCCGGCTGGGTCGAGCACGACGCGGCGGCGATCTGGCGCGCGACGCTGCAGACCTGCCGCGCCGTGATCGCCGAGGCCGGCGGGGTGAAGGCCTTCGCCGCCATCGGCATCACCAACCAGCGCGAGACGTCGGTGCTATGGGACGCCGCCACCGGCGAACCGCTCCACCGCGCCATCGTGTGGCAGGACCGGCGCACCGCCGACGTCACGACGCGGCTCGCCGGCGATGGGCATGAGCCGATGG
>DASRWP010000271.1:0-10348 GCA_035654535.1 Brevundimonas sp. | reverse complement strand
GCATTGGCGGCTCCGGTATCGGTATGGGCGCAGCTGCTTGTCGGCGTCCTGCTTATCCCCGGGGTGCTCACTCGCTGGGCCGGACTGTTGCTCGCCGTCAACTTCATCGTCGCCGTCGTGCTGTTGCGCGGGCTCGAGGCTCCTGCCGACGCCGTTGCGCGCGAGATGTTCGGGCCGATGATGTGCGTTCTGGCCGGACTGCTCCTCGCCACCCACGGCCCCGGGGCCTTCTCGGTGGATGCACGCCTGTCGCGGCGTTGAAGACGGAACCCCGGCACACCATCTTGAACTCGAGGCCGGCGCCCTGCCTGTGACGGGGGGCGCGGACGGCCGCAGGCCTGCTTCGGGGGCGAGAGACATGACCACGCGCACCATCCTGTTCGACAGCCCCTTCCTGTTGGGTTTCGACCACACGCGGGCGATGATAGACCGCGCCGCCCGCGCCGCTGCCGACAGCTATCCGCCCTACAATGTCGAGCAGCGCGGCGAGAACGCCGTACGGATCAGCCTCGCCGTGGCGGGCTTCGGCCCTGACGATCTGGCGATCACGCTGGAGGGCCGGCAACTGACCATCGCAGGGAAGCGCGAACCGGCGGAGAAGCCTGATCAGGCGTTTCTGCATCGCGGCATCGCAGGCCGCGGCTTTGTCCGAAGCTTCGTCCTCGCCGACGGGCTGGAGGTCGAGCAGGCCCGGCTTGAGCACGGCCTGCTGCACGTCGATCTGATCCGTCCAGACAGCGTCGCGACGGTCCGCACCATCCCGATCACGACGGCCGGGTAGCAGTCAAACAGTCGGGCCGGCTCGCGGAGCCGGACCCATCGCCCTGTCGGGGCGTTAGCAAGCGTGAGGAGGCGGTCTCTATGACGCCGATGTTGATGACGAACGAAGATTTCCAGGGTCTCGGAGCCCCCGACCTTGTCTATGTGCGCGAGATCCGGGCCAGCGACGTGCTGGCCGACGTGATCCCCGAAGAGACCAGGGGCCTTCAGATCGATCCGGAAGCTACGCTGTTTGCGGTTCACGCTGCGGACGGAGAACGCCTTGCCGTCATGATGGACCGCGAGACCGCCTTCGCCGCCGCCGTCGCTCACGAACTGGAGCCGGTCTCCGTCCACTGACGGGAAGATCAGGCAGCCGTCGCCGGCGCTCCCTCACGGACGAACAGGGCGCGAATGGCGTCGGGGGTCCGGGCCTGACGCAGCTGTTCCCGCATTTCCGCCGAACGCAGGGCGCGCGACACCGCGGCCAGCGCACGCAGATGCCCGGCCCCGTCGCGCGGCGGCGCGAACAGGGCGAAGATCAGATCGACAGGGCGGTCGTCCACTGAGCCATAGGCCACCGGCGTCTCGAGCCGGACAAACACGGCCGTCACGCGGTCCACGCCGACCAGGCGGGCATGCGGCACGGCCACGCCCGCTCCCAGCCCCGTGGAACCCAGCGCCTCGCGTTCCAGCAGGGCGTCCATGATACGGTCTTCGGGAAGGCCAAGGGCGGCCGAGGCGGCCTCGGCGACGGCATGCAGGGCCTGACGCTTCGACGAAGCGCCGCCACGCAGCATGACGCCGCTGTCCGCCAGCAAGTCACCGATGTCCATTCAGGTTTTCCCGACCATGCCTACTCGTTCCGAACAGGCGGTGGCGCTTTAGACCACCTGCCTCGTCTCGGAAAGCCTACGCGCCGCTGCCGTTCTTCGAACCGTGGCCGTTGGCCGACTTCACGGTGCGTTCGGGATCGATCCAGCCGACATTGCCGTCGGGTCTTCGGTAGACCACCGAAATGCCCCCGTGGGCAGCGTTGCGGAACACCACGACCGGGTAGCCGGTCATATCCAGTTCGGCTACGGCGCGGCCGACGGTGACGGTGCGGATCTCGGTCTCGGTCTCTGCGATGACCATGCCGACCGGCGGCGGCTCATCCGGGCGCCCGGCCTCGCCGAAGTCCTCGTCCTCGACCGAGTCGGGGTCGCGCAGCACGATGCTTCGGGCCACCTCGCGCGCGGCGTCCTCGGTTTTCTCCGGCGACAGCCGCTTCGGCCCGATATGGTGGTCTTTCAGTCGACGCTTGTAGCGCCGGACGCGTTTCTCGAGCTTTTCGAGGCTTTCCGTGAACGCGGAATGGGCGTCGCCGCTGATGCCCGAGGTGAACACCACCTGCCCCGAAGCGAGCCGGACCCAGCAGTCCACCTTGAAGCTGTGCCCTTCCTTGGCGACGATGACCTCGGCGTCCTGGGCCCCTCGCTCGAAGTATTTGCCGATCCCGTCCTGGAGTTCCTGGGAGATGCGCGAGCTTAACGCGTCGCCGACATCCACGTGCTTGCCGCTGACTTGGATTTGCATACCCACAGAACGCGACCGAACGCGGAAGGTGTCAACGCCGATCACTGAATTGTGGTGAGACCTTGGATGGCCGCGGTCAGAAGGCTCCGCCTTTTCCGACCCGACGCGGCCTGCCGCTTCGCGTTCACTCCGCGCTCAAGCAGCGAGCCGCCGCGCGGCGCGCGTTAGCGTGCCAGGGCGCTTGCGCCCTACCCCGTCTTCAGCATCCGCTTGCGCTCGACCGACGAGGGAATGCGCAGGGCCTCACGGTATTTCGCCACCGTGCGACGGGCGATGTCGATGCCCGTCTCCTTCAGGATCTCGACGATCCGGTCATCAGACAGGATGTCGCCGTCGCGGACCTCGCCGTCGATCATCGCCTTGATCCGGTGCCGCACCGCCTCGGCCGAATGGGTCGCCCCGCCGTCCGACGACTGGATGGCGGCGGTGAAGAAGAATTTCAGCTCGAACACGCCGCGCGGGGTCGAAACGTATTTGTTCGACGTCACGCGGCTGACAGTGGACTCGTGCATGCCGATGGCGTCGGCCACGGTCTTCAGATTGAGCGGCCTCAGGAACTCGACGCCGAAGGCGAGGAAGGCGTCCTGCTGGCGCACGATCTCGGACGACACCTTCAGGATCGTCTTCGCGCGCTGGTCGAGCGACTTGACCAGCCAGCTGGCCTGGGCGGCGCAGTCCGCCACGAAGGTCTTCTCGGTGTCGGAGCGGGCGCCGGCGACCACGACGCCGTGGTAGCGCTTGTCCATGATCAGGCGCGGCAGGGTGTCAGCGTTCAGCTCGACCTTCCAGCCGCCGGCGGGATCGGCCCGCACATGCACGTCCGGGATCACCGTCTGCGCGGGCTCGCCGCCGAAACCCGCGCCCGGTCGCGGCGTCAGCGCCTTCAACTCGGCGATCATCTCGGCCATGTCCTCGGCGTCGACGTCGCAGGCCTTCTTCAGGGCGGTCAGGTCGCGGCGGGCCAGAAGCTCCAGATTGTCGAGCAGGCATTCCATGGCCGGATCGAAGCGGTTGCGCTCGACCAGCTGCAGCTTCAGGCATTCCGGCACCGAGCGGGCCATGACCCCGGTGGGCTCGAAACCGTGACAGGTGGTCAGCACCGCCTCGACCCGCGCCAGCGGCACGCCCAGCCGGTCGGCGACCTCGTTTAGCTCGCCCCGCAGGTAGCCGCCCTCGTCGACGGCGTCGATCAGGGTCAGGGCGATGGCGTGGTCGGCGGATGAGAAGCCGGCCTGCGACGCCTGCGCCTGAAGATGCTCCCACAGGGTGGCGTCGCGCGTATCGGGCTGTTCGCGGCCCTCGCCGTCGGGGACACCGCCACCTGAACCGGCGCGGGACCAGTCGTTAAGCCCGACCTGGGCCTCGCCCGTGCCGACATCCTCCATCCGGTCCGAAGTGCGCTCGCCCGGACTGGCGTCGCCGTAGACATCGTCGGAGCGGGCGTCGAGCGCGCGGTCGGCGTCCTGCACCCGGCCCTCGTCGAAGGTCATCTCTGCAACGTCGGGACTGTCGGACGCGGCGACGCTTTCGGCCTCGCCGCCGGGTTCGGCGTCCTCGCGCTGCAGAAGCGGGTTGCGCTCGAGCTCGGCCTCGACGAAGGCGTCGAGCTCGAGGTTGGACAGTTGCAGCAGCTTGATCGCCTGCTGCAGCTGGGGCGTGATGACCAGCCCCTGCCCCTGCCTGATCTCCAGCCTCTGCCCGAGCACCGCGCGTTCCTCCAGCGACGGACCGAACTGGCCCGAAACTTGCTAAGGCGACCTTGTCGCCGAACCGGTTAACGGCGTTCTAAGCAGGTGCGGTGGAGCGGGTCGTCACAGCCTAGGCGGCGAGGCGGTCCGGATTAACCCTGAGGGTGACGACGAGGCCCTCAGCGACCCAGTCATAGCTGATCTCACCACGAAGGTGGCCGGTCACGCTCCGTTCGACCAGATTGGTGCCATAGCCGGGGGCGCCGGACGGGGGCCTGACTTCGGGTCCGCCGCTCTCGGTCCAGACGATGGTGACCGCTTCATCGTGCGCTGAACACGAGACATCGAGCGTTCCCGTGTCAACAGACAGCGCGCCATACTTGAGCGAGTTCGTCGCAAGTTCGTGGACGATCAACGCGAGGATCGTCGTCGCGGCATCCCCCACCCGCATGCGCGGAACGGAAACCCGGATACGGCCGCTGAACGCGCCGAGGTCGTCATAAGGCGCGAGCAACACCGTCAACAGATCACCCAGCAGGACGGACGCGGCTTCCGACTGTCCCGGCACCGGTCTGACAAGGTCGTGCGCCCGGCCCAGCGCCGTCAGCCGGAGCGTCAACTCACGCGCCATGTCGTTGGTGGTCGTGGTGGAGCGCGAGGTGATCGCCGTCAGGCCCGCCGCGATGGTCAGAAGGTTTTTCACCCGGTGGCTCATCTCGCCGGCCAGAAGCTCGCGTCCCTCTTCGGCCTGTTTGCGCCCGGTCACGTCGATGAAGATGCCGAACATGATCCTCTCGACCATGCCTTCATCGTCACCCTGGCCTCGCGCGGAAATCCACTTCAGCTCCTCGCCGATCATAATGCGGAAATCGATCTCGTAGGCCCCGACCAGCGCTCTCGTCGCGTTGAAGGCGGCGCGCACCCTGTCCCTGTCGGCGGGATGGATGTGGGCGGAGAGATCCTCGAAGCAGACGTCGGCGCCCCGCGGTATGCCCCACAGATCGTAGGCATGGTCATCCATCGCGAGAGCGTCCGTGTCGACGTTCCACGACCAGAGGGTGACGCCCGCAGCCTCGATCGCACGGACGAGGTTTTTGGGCTGCCAGAGGAGCGGCTTGAGGGTGTCGGCGGTGGTGGTCATCGAATGTCTGAGCCTGGAATGGAGACTGCGCAGCGAACTCTCAGGCCTGTTACAACGTCCTGCGCTCCGCGCTCCATCAATTTGGCCGCATGGCTCGCCCGCCCGGCCCTCGCGAGCATTGCGGGCCATCCCGCAACAGCCTGCCGGCCCTCCCGCTTCACTTGATGTTTGTTTGACGGAACTTTGATGCCTGCCCGCAGTTTGACTGGCCTCGGGGGAATAATGCTCAGTGCTGCAACGGAATATGCCTTGGTAGGCCAGCAAGAGCAGCCCTGCATTCTCGTCGTCGAGGACGAGGTTCTGATTCGCTGGATGGTGTCGGAAACCCTGCGTGACGCGGGTTACGCGGTCATCGAAGCCGTCAACGGCGACGAGGCGCTCGCAATTATCGCCGGCGAGGTGCGGGTTGATCTGGTGTTTTCGGACGTGAAGATGCCCGGGCCCGTCAATGGTCTCGCCCTGCTCGGGGTCATCAAGACTTCGTCGCCGGACCTGCCCGTCATCATCACCTCTGGTCACTGCGACCCTGCGCTCGCCCTGGCCGGAGGTGCGGCTGACTTTGTGAGGAAGCCCTACGATATGGAGACGGTCACAGCCCTCATCACAGCCCGGCTGCAGAAAGCCTGATGTCGCCTCCATCAGCCTCGGCCGTGCTTATCGTCGATGGGGACATCCTTTCCCGGCACGCTCTGGCCGACTACCTGCGCCACTGCGGCTACTCGGTCGTTGAGGCAGCGGATACGGATGAGGCCCTCATCGCCCTTGGAGATTCCGCCCTCCGCGTCGACGTGATCCTCTGCGACGTCGCCGCCGTAGGCACGCAGTCTGCGTTCGAACTTTCCAACTGGGTCAGAGCCAATCAGCCTGAACTCGAGGTTCGGCTCGCCGGTAACACGGCATCCGCGGCCGATGCCGCCGCCGACCTCTGCGAAAGCGGGCCAAACCTGGCCCGGCCATACGAACCACAGTCGGTCGTGGACTACATCAACCGCCTCAGAGCGGGTCGAAAGCCAGGCGTTACCTAGCAGGCCGCCCCTTCCGCTCCAGGCTCAAGCGCCCGCGCCCGTTCCGCGTCCGAGACCCCTCCTTTACTCCGGCCCCCGGATCGGCAAGCCTCGGCCCGCCCTGAGAGAACCGCCCATGCGCCTGATCCCGACCGCCCTGTTCCTGCTGGCCCTGCCCGGCGCCGCCATGGCGCAGTCCACTCCGGCCGAGCGGACGATGGTGCAGACCGTCGCCGCCGAGCAGGACCGCCACGTCGCCCTGCTGGAGCGGATGGTGAACCAGAACAGCGGGACCCTGAACCTGACCGGCGTGCGCGCGGTCGGCGAGATGGTCCGGGCCGAGCTGGAGCCTCTGGGCTTCGAAGTCCGCTGGGTGGATATGGCGGAGACGGGCCGCGCCGGGCACCTGATCGCGACCAAACCCGGCCGCGGCCGCAACGTCCTCCTGATCGGCCACCTGGACACGGTGTTCGAGCCCGACAGCCCGTTCCAGACCTTCCAGCGCGACGGCGACCGCGCCACCGGTCCGGGCATCGGCGACGACAAGGGCGGAGTGGTGGTGATCATCGCCGCGCTGCGCGCCATGCAGGCCGCGGGCACGCTGTCCGGATCCTGCGTCACCGTGGTGCTGACCGGCGACGAGGAGCGGCCGGGGTCTCCGCTGTCCATCGCCCGAAAGGACCTGATCGAGGCCGGGCGATCCGCGGGCTGGGCCCTTGAGTTCGAGAACCTCGCAACGGAGAACGGGCAGGAGTTCGGCACTGTCGCGCGGCGGAGCTCTTCCAGCTGGACCCTGACCACAGAGGGCCGGACCGGTCACTCCAGCGGGGTGTTCAATGACACGCTCGGCTATGGCGCGGTCTATGAGATGGCCCGCATCCTCGACGGCTTCCGGCGCGAGCTGCCCGAGCCGAACCTGACCTACAACGTCGGGGTGATCGCCGGGGGCACGCCCGCCGAAATCGACGCCGACGGCTTCCGCGTCTCCGCCTCCGGCAAGACCAACATCGTCGCCTCGACCGCCATCGCGCGCGGCGACCTGCGCACCCTGACGCCCGAGCAGGACGCCCGTGTCCGGGAGCGGATGCAGGGCATCGTCGAGCAACACCTGCCGCGCACCGAGGCCGAACTGGCCTTCGCGGAAGACGGCTATCCCCCGATGGCGCCGACAGAGGGCAACCGCGCCCTGCTGGCCCGGCTGAACGCCGTCAACCGGGATCTGGGCCTGGCGGAGATGGCGGAATACGACCCTGCCCGGCGCGGCGCCGCCGACAGCGGCTTCGTGGCGGCGGACGTGGATACGCTCGGCGGTCTCGGCATGGCGGGCGGGAACGCCCACGCCGACGGCGAGTGGGTCGACCTCAGCAGCCTCGTGCGGCAGGCGCAACGCGCGGCGGTGCTGATCTCGAGGCTGAGCACCGGCCGGCCCTGATCCTCCACCTTGTCATCCCGGACGCGCGCAGCGCGATCCGGGACGGCCGACCAGCCCAAGATGATGGTCCCGGAAGCTGCGCCAGCAGCTATCCGGGACGCAGCCCGAACAAAGCGCGGCGGCGACCTGTCTCCCGGACAATCGCGCCGCGATTTCCGGGAGGCTCCGGAGGAGCTCAGTCCCATCCCGGATCGCGCTGCGCGCGTCCGGGATGACAAGGCGCGGCGCACCATCCCTGGTGTCCGGACACGATTCCTGGCGCGTCCGGGCAGCTCCGCGCTTGAGGAACAGGGGCGGGTCCGCCTCTCTCCGCCCATGACCTCATCCCTCGCCGCCACGGACGCCCCCCCCCACCGGCCATTCCTCCGCCCTCCGCGACACCCTCGACCTGATCCGGACGATCGGCGGCGGGCTGCTGATCGCCATGCTGATCCAGACCGTATTCGCCCAACCCTTCACCATCCCCTCGTCCTCGATGGAGCCGGGACTGGTGACGGGCGACTATGTGGTGACATCGAAGTTTCCTTACGGATGGAGCCGGGCCTCGCTGCCGTTCGATCCGCCGCTCGGCGCGGGCCGGTTTTTGGGCCGCGAGGCGGCGCGCGGCGATGTGGTGGTGTTCCGGCTCCCGCGGGACCGTCAACAGGTCTGGGTCAAGCGGGTCATCGGCCTTCCCGGCGACCGGGTGCGCGTCAGCGACGGGCAGCTGTTTCTCAATGAGCGCGCCGTGCCGCGCTCCACCCTGGGCCTGACGCAGGATCACGACGACCCCGACCGCACCGTGACCCTCGTACGGGAGCGCCTGCCGGAGGGGCGGGCCTATGCGACCTACGACGGCGGCGTCAGCCCCGGCGACGACACCGGGGCCATCGTGGTGCCCGCGGGCCACTACCTCGTCATGGGCGACAACCGCGACAACTCTCTGGACGGCCGTTGGCCGGCGGATGTCGGGGTGGGCCTGCTGCCGGCCGGGAATATCGTCGGACGGGCCGAGTGGGTGGTCGCGTCATGGCGCCCGGGCGCGGGCCTGTTCAGGCCATGGACCTGGCTCAAGCTGCAGCCTGACCGATTCCTGCTGCGGGTGCGCTAGCGCCGCGCGAACTCCGCGGGGGTGAGGAGGCCGTCCGCATCCCGGTCCAGGGCCTCGAACGCCGCCCGATCCGATCCGCCCGTCTGGGCGAGAGACGGCGCAGCCGCGGCCCCGATGGCCAGCCCCGCGATGGCGGCGACGAGCATCTGCCACGCACGCAGGCGGTTGCGACGGCGCGGTCCGCCGGCGATTTCACTGTCGATAAACAGTCGCACGGCGTCGCTGGCGGTCTGACCGGTGTCGCGACACCGCGCCATGAAGGCGGTCTTGGCCTCGTACGGCAGCCGGACCTCAAGGGTCTCACTCTTCTTCGGCGGTCTGATGCGGGTCATGCTCAGTCTCCTGACTGGAGCAGGAAAACCCGTGTCGCCGCCACGCGCCAGTGAATAATCGGCAAGACGGCCCTCAGCCGTACATGTCGCCCAGATAGACTCGGCGGACCTCGGGGTCGCGGATCACGTCCTCGGCCCGGCCTTCGAACAGCACTGAGCCGCCCGAGATGATCGAGACGTGGTCGATGATTTCCAGCGTCTCGCGCACATTGTGGTCCGTGATCAGCACGCCGATGCCCTGCCCGGCCAGATAGCGGATCACCTGCCGGATGTCGGCGATGGCCAGCGGATCGATGCCGGCGAACGGCTCGTCCAGCAGCATGAAGCTGGGCCGGCCGGCCAAAGCCCGCGCGATTTCGCACCGCCGCCGCTCGCCGCCGGACAAACCCGCCGCAGGCGCGTGTCGCAGGTGGTCGATGCGCAGCTCTTCCAGCAGGCGACGGGTCTCGTCGGCGATGGCCTGCTGGCCGGAGTGGTGCAGTTCGACCACCGCCTTGACGTTCTGCTCGACCGTCATGCCGCGGAAGATCGACGCCTCCTGCGCCAGATAGCCGAGCCCCATGCGCGCGCGCTGGTACATCGGCTGGGCCGTGATGTCCTCGCCGTCCAGCCAGATCGTCCCCGAGTCCGGCGGGATCAGGCCGGTGATCATGTAGAAGCAGGTGGTCTTGCCCGCGCCGTTGGGGCCCAGCAGACCCGCGACCTGCCCGCGCTCGACGTGAAGGGAGACGTCGCTGACGACCTGACGCTGGCCGAAGGCGCGGGCGATGTGCTCGACCCGCAAACCCTTCGGGCGCGCCGGGGCCGCCGCCGGCTCGGCCGGGGCCTCGTTCACGTTGAGGGCTGACAGTTCCTTGCGCGCCAATGTCGGTCCGGCCCGAAGGCTCAGTTCCCGCTGTTCTGGGGATAGAAGACCCCGCGGATGCGCCCGTTGGCCGGGCCCTCCATGCGCGCGGCCTCGGTCCGGGTGTTGTAGACCAGCCGTCCGCCGGTCAGCACGTTCTGGCCCTGCGTCAGGATCACATCGCCCGTCACCACAACCTCGTTACTGGCCAGGGTGTAGACCGCGCGGTCGCCGCGCATGGTTTGGTCGGGGGTGACGAAATAGACGTTGCCGCTGGCCTCGACCCGCCGCAGGTCGCCGTCGTTGACGAAGCCGTTGATTGAATCTGCGCGCAGCCGGTTCCTGCCCTGAACCACCTCAGCGCGCCCGCGCAGGGTGAAGCCGGCCGGTGTGTATTCGCCGGCGTCCGCGCCGTAGGCGACGGCGTCGCTGCTCGAGCCCGGCGTCTGGGCGCTGACAGGGATGGCCGCCAGCATCAGG
>DASRWP010000270.1:0-15979 GCA_035654535.1 Brevundimonas sp. | reverse complement strand
GACGTCGAAATCCTGCGTATTCGCGGATCGAACCTGACCGTGCTGCAACGTCAGCTGGACGAGGCTTCGGCGCGGTTCGAGGTCGGCGAGATCACACGCACCGATGTCGCCCAGGCGGAGGCGCGCCTGGCCCAGTCCAATGCGGACTTGGCCAATGCCCAGGCCCAGCTGTCGGTGTCGCGCGCCACCTATGCCGCCGTGGTCGGGCAGGCGCCGGGCGACCTTGCGCCGATGCCGGCGTTGCCCAACCTGCCGACCGACTTCGACAGCGCGCTGAACGTTGCGCTGACTGACAACCCCGGCATCCGGGCCGCCGCCTATAATCTGCGAGCGGCCGAAGCCAATGTCGCCGCAGCCAAGGCGGAATTTCTGCCGTCCGCGCGTCTGAGCGCATCCTACGGGGGGTCTTCTGACCTGAACCGGATCGGCGACATCGTCGACAACACAGCCTTTCGGGCCGGCGCGACCCTCTCCGTCCCGCTGTTCACCGGCGGCCTGAACGGCTCCCGCGTGGCGCAGGCGCTCGAGCGGGCCAATGTGGCCCAGATCAATGTCGAGGGCGAACGCCGGACGGCGCTGCAGACCGTCAGCTCCGCCTATGCCCAATCGATCTCCGCGCGCTCGACGCTGGTGGCGGGGCAGGAGGCGGTCCGCGCCGCGACCGTGGCCGCGGAAGGCGTACGTCAGGAAGCCCAGGTCGGACTTCGCACCACGCTCGATGTGCTGAACCAGGAACTCGAGCTCCGCGGCGCCGAGGTCACCCTCGCCACTGCCCGTCGCAATGAATACGTCGCCCAGGCCAATCTGCTGGCGGCCATGGGTCGTCTTGAAGGGCCGGACCTCGACGCCTCGCTCCTGGCGTACGACCCCGCTGAAAACTACAATCGGGTCCGCAACCGCGGGGCCGTGCCGTGGGAGGGATTCGTCGAGGCCATCGACCGCGTCGCCGCTCCGCCGATCGTTCCCGCCAATGACGCCGCCGACGCTCCAATCGACGCGCAGCTCAAGTCGGAAGTCGTCCAGACCGCTCCTCGCCCCTAACCGCATACGGATCGCCCATCACGCGATTTCTGGACGCCCCACGAGCGCGCAAGGGGAAAACGCCCGTTGATTCCAGCGGGCTGAGATGCGACGACAGCCATACAGGGCGGCTCGCCGGCCTGGACGCCTTCGACACACACATCGCGCCCCGGGGTTCCGACATGACCGACCAGACCGCCCAGGAACCGACGATGGAGGAAATCCTGGCGTCGATCCGCCGGATCATCTCTGAAGACGACGCCCCTGCCGAGACCGCCGCCGCCACGGCCGAGGTTGAACCGGCGCAAGAGCCCGACGCGGCCTCCGAAGCCTCGCCCGCCTTCATGGACGAAACTCCGTCGATGCAGGAGCCCGATTCGGTGGAAGATGACGTGCTGGAGCTGACCGAGGCCTACCACGCGCCGGTCGCCGAGAGCATCGGCGATCTCGATGTCTCGCCCGCCCAGGAGCCCGAGCCTTTCGCCGCGGAACCGGTCAGCGAGTCCGCCTACGCGCCCGAGCCGGCCGCGCAGCCTTCGACCCCCAATACCACCTACGACAGCCTCGTCGGCGATAGCGCCTCCGCCAGCGCCGCCTCGGCCTTCGCCGGCCTCGCCTCCACGCTCAGGAAGCCCGAACCCATGGAACCCGCCACCGCCTCCGGCCCGACCGTTGACGACCTGGCCCGCAGTCTGCTGCGCCCGATGCTGAAGGAGTGGCTGGACGCCAATCTGCCGGGCATCGTCGAGGCCCAGGTACGCAAGGAAGTCGAACGCATCGCCCGCTCCGCCGGCTAGCTTCACCTGCGACCTGATCACGTCTAGATCATTCCAGGGCGGCTCCAGTCGGGGCCGCCCTTTCTCTTTTGCCGCAAGACACTCCCCATGCTCGACAAGACCTTCGATCCGAAATCCGCCGAACCGCGCCTGTATGCGATGTGGGAGGGCAGCGGCGTGTTCGCTCCGAAGACCCCCGACGACTCTGGCGTCCCCGCCGAAGCCTATTCGATCGTCATCCCGCCGCCGAACGTCACCGGCTCCCTGCACATCGGCCACGCGCTCAACAACACGCTTCAGGACATCCTGACCCGCTATCACCGGATGAAGGGCAAGGCGGCCCTGTGGCTGCCGGGCACAGACCATGCCGGCATCGCCACCCAGATGGTGGTCGAGCGTCAGCTGGCGGCGGCGGGCAACGTCGGGCGGCGCGAAATGGGCCGCGAAGCCTTCGTCGACAAGGTCTGGGAGTGGAAGGCGACCAGCGCCGGCTCCATCCAGCAGCAGCTGCGCCGCCTCGGCGCGTCGTGCGACTGGTCGCGCGAACGCTTCACCCTCGATCCCGAGCTGCAGGTCGCGGTGCGCAAGGTGTTCGTCCAGCTGCACAAGGAAGGTCTGATCTATCGCGACAAGCGGCTGGTGAACTGGGATCCGCACTTTCAGACGGCCATCTCCGATCTGGAGGTCGAGCAGCGCGAGATGGACGGCTTCTACTGGCATTTCGCCTACCCGCTGGCCGACGGCGTGACCTACGAGCACCCGGTCGCCTGGGATGGCGACGGGCAGCCGACGGAGTATGAGACCCGCGACTACATCGTCGTCGCCACCACCCGACCCGAGACCATGCTCGGCGACACGGGCGTGGCGGTGCATCCGGATGATCCGCGGTACGCCGGGCTGGTCGGCAAGTTCGTGACCCTGCCGATCGTGGGCCGCCGCATTCCCATCGTCGCCGACGACTATGCCGACCCGACCAAGGGCTCAGGCGCCGTCAAGATCACGCCAGCGCATGATTTCAACGATTTCCAGGTCGGGAAGCGGGCAGGTCTGTCTGCGCTGAACGTTATGGACGGTTTCGGCCGCATCACCGCCGCGGACACTCCGGATCTGCCGGCCGAGTACGAGGGCCTCGACCGCTTCGTCGCCCGCAAGGCCATCGTGGCCCGGGCGGAGGCCGAGGGCTGGCTCAAGGAGATCGAGAAGACCCGCCACGTCATCCCGCACGGCGACCGCTCGGGCGTCGTCATCGAGCCGTGGCTGACGGACCAGTGGTACGTCGACGCCCATACCCTCGCCCAGCCCGCGATCAAGGCGGTGGAGCAGGGCGACACTGTCTTCGAGCCGAAGAGCTACGAGAAGATCTATTTTGAATGGCTGCGCAACATCGAACCCTGGTGCATCTCGCGCCAGCTGTGGTGGGGTCACCGCATCCCCGCCTGGTATGGCCCCGACGGGACCATCTTCGTCGAGGTGAGTGAGGCGGCCGCCCTCGCCGTCGCGCGCAAACACTACGGGGCGGAAACGCCGCTGACGCAGGACGAGGATGTGCTCGACACATGGTTCAGCTCGGCACTGTGGCCGTTCTCGACCATGGGCTGGCCGGAGAAGACCGACGACCTTGCGCGCTTTTATCCCACGGCCGACCTCGTCACCGCCGCCGACATCATTTTCTTCTGGGTCGCCCGCATGATGATGATGGGACTTCACTTCATGGATGAAGTGCCGTTCCGTCGTGTGATCATCAACGGCCTCGTCCGCGACGAGAAGGGCCAGAAGATGAGCAAGTCGAAGGGCAACGTGATCGATCCCCTGACGATCGTCGACGAGCTTGGGGCGGATCCCCTGCGCTTCACCATGGCCATCCTGTCCGGCACTCGAGACATCAAGCTGTCACGCCAGCGCATTGAAGGTTATCGTAATTTCGGCACCAAGCTGTGGAACGCCGCGCGCTTCACGCAGATGAACGAGGCAAGGCGCGTCGATGGCTTCGAGCCCGCAGTCGTACAGCAGACCCTCAACCGCTGGATTCTCGGTGAGCTGACCAAGGCCGAACGGCAGGTGTCCTCGGCCATCGAAGGCGGCCGCTTCGACGACGCCGCCTCGGCCCTCTACCGCTTCGTCTGGAACGTGTTCTGCGACTGGTATCTGGAGCTGGCGAAGCCGGTCTTCACCGGATCCGACGAGGCGGCGAAGATCGAGACCCGCGCCATGACAGCGTGGACGCTCGACCAGACGCTGAAGCTGATGCACCCGATCATGCCCTTCATCACCGAAGAGCTGTGGGACAAGCTGGCCGGGGAGGGCGCCGCCCGCACCGAGGCCACGCTGATCGGCGCGTCATGGCCCGAGCTTCCCGACTCCTTCATCGATCCGGCCGCAGAGGCGGAGATCGGCTGGCTTGTCGATCTGGTCACAGAAATCCGGCAGCTGCGCGCGGAGATGAACGTGCCCCCGTCGGCCAAGCCGCCACTGGCGTTCGTCGCCCCTGATGCAGTCACAGAGGCGCGAATCACACGCCACCGCGACCTGATTTTGACGCTGGGGCGGGCAGGGCAGGTGACGACGGAGGACGCGGCGCCCGCGGGTGCGGTGACCTTCGTCTCGGGCGGCGCCACGGCGGCGCTGTCGCTGGCTGGGATCATCAACCTGGCGGCCGAACGGGCACGTCTGGCCAAGGAGATCGCCGCCTTCGAAAGCGACATCAGCCATGTGAACAAGAAGCTCGGGAATCCCAACTTCGTCGGCCGCGCCGCGCCCGAGGTTGTCGATGAGCAGCGGCTGAAGCTGGCCGAGGCGGAGACCGGCAAGGCAAAACTTCAGGCGGCGCTGGTGCGACTGGACGCCGTGGGGTGAAGAAGGTCCGGCTCGACCAGCTCCTAGCCGCGCGCGGTCTGGCCGAAAGCCGCTCGCGCGCGAAGGCGGCGATCGAAACGGGTGGGGTGACGGTCGCGGGCGCGCCCGCCAAAGCCGCCTCGCAGATGGTCGCAGACGACGCTGTCGTCATCTACGCCGAGCCGCACGGCTGGGTTGGGCGCGGCGCGCTGAAACTGGACCACGCCCTGACCCTGTGGCCCATCGCGGTGGCAGGCCGGGTCGTGCTGGACATCGGGGCGTCCACTGGCGGCTTCACTGAGGTGTGCCTGTCGCGGGGCGCGGCCAAGGTGTTTGCAGTAGACGTTGGCTCAGGGCAGATGCACCCCCGCATCGCGGCTGATCCACGCGTCATCTCGCTCGAAAAGACCGACGCCCGCGCCTTGACCCGGGCCCTGATCCCGGAGCCGCCCGACCTGATCGTCTGTGACGCCAGCTTCATCGGTCTGGCGAAGGTTCTACCAGCCGCGCTTGCGCTCGCAGCGCACGACGCGGATCTCGTCACCTTGGTCAAACCGCAGTTCGAGGCGGAGGGGCCGGGGGCCACTAGGAAAGGTATCGTCAGGGATCCTGCGGCGCACCAGGCGGCGCTGGCCTCGGTATCGGAGTGGCTGGAAGCACAGGGCTGGCCTGCCCGAGGCTCAACAGAAAGCCCGATCACCGGCGGTGACGGCAATGTCGAGTTCCTGCTGTGGACCCGCGCGAGCCTGAAGACTTAGGAGCGACCACACCCTCTGGCACGAGGCGTTCGCGACGTCGCCTCCAGGGTCTCTCCTGACAAGGAAAAACCGCCGGTGGATTTCTCCACCGACGGCTCCCGTCACGCCACCGGTCGACAGGGGGGCTGAAAAATAACCGGTGACGCAATTCTGTCAGTAGCGGTCCGGGCAGGACTGCTCGTAGCGGGTGACGACGCGGCCGTAGTGGTCGCGGCTCCGAACTTCGACCGTGCGGCAGCTCGACGAATAGCCGTACGAGGATGAGTAGGACCGATCGTAGCGGTCATACGTCTGTCCGCTGTTGTAGCGGTCGTAGTCGTAGCGGTTGTCGTAGCGCCGATCGTCGTAGCGACGGTCCTGGGTGTAACCCCGGTCATAGGACCCGTAGCGGTTGTCGTCGCCATAGCGGGACTGGTCGTAGCGGTAGTCGTAGCCGCTGTTGGTGCGGGCGCAGGCAGAGTCGCCTCCGACCCCGGCGCCGATCGCAGCGCCGATTACGCCGCCGAGGATGCTGCCCTCGGTGCGCCGACCGCGTGCGGCCAGTTGCGAGCCGGCTATGGCGCCGAGCGTTCCGCCGATGGCGGCGCCGCCGCCCTGACGCGAGCCGCGGTCATATTGACAGCCGTCCCGGTAGTCGTCGCGGTATCGCGAGTCGTAGCCATACTGCTGTCCGTAGCCGTAGCTGGGTTGACCTTGATAGCTGTACGTCTGGGCCGAAGCTGCGGACGGCAGCGCCAGAGCGCCGGCGGCTGCGAGAGCCGCCGCGGCGGCAGAAGTCCTGGTGAGGCGGGCGAACATGATGTCGATCCTTGTTATCAGAGATGAGGACCGAACGGCTGACCGCCTCTCTCTGTTGCATTGGTAAATACGGCCGCCAAGCTGAATGGCTTTTGAGCGGTGCGTTCATGTTCGTTCAGGTTTCGCGGCTCAACCGGAGTCTCTAGGAAGGCCCGATGACGCAGACGCTGACGATCTTGCGAGTGGGCGGTCAGGGCGACGGCGTGGCCGACACCCCCCACGGCCCGGTGTTCGCCCCGCTGACGCTGCCCGGCGAGATGGTGACCGGTGAGATTCGGGACGGCCGGCTTGAGTCGCTGCGGATCCTGAGGCCCAGTGCCGAACGGATCACGCCCGCGTCCCCGCACTATGGCGACTGCGGGGGCTGCTCGCTGCAGCATTGGGCGCAGGAACCCTATCTGGCGTGGAAGCGCGAGCAGGTTCGGCTGGCCCTCGCTCGGGAGGCGGTCGAGACCGAGATCGAGCCGACCGTCCCGGTGCCACCCGGAGCGCGGCGGCGTCTCGCGCTGCACGCCCGGCGGGGTGACGACGGCGGCGTTGTGCTCGGCTTCAAGGCGCGCAAGAGCTGGCGGCTGGTGGCGGTGACCGTCTGTCCCGTGGCCGACCCGCGGCTGGAGGCCGCCTTCCCCATGCTCAGGCGCCTCGCGGAGGCGTTTCTGGAGCACCCCAAATCGGCGCCGACGCTGCACGTCACCTGGACGCCGGTCGGACTCGACGTGGACGTCACCGGCGTCGAGCGGCGTTCGGGCGGTCTGTCGCGAGACGCCCGGCTGCGCGCCGTTCATCTGGCGGCTGAAGCGGGACTCGCCCGGCTGAGCCTCGCCGGCGAGGTGCTAATGATGGAGCGTCAGCCAACGGTGACGTTCGGCCCGGCGACCGTGCCCCTCCCGCCCGGTGGGTTTCTGCAGGCGGCTCCGCAGGCCGAGGCGGCCATGGTCGCGCGGGCGGTCGAGGCCATTCGCGGGGCGAAGAAGGTGGCCGATCTGTTCTGCGGCGCCGGCGCCTTTACCTTTCCGCTCGCCACGGTCGCGCCGGTGCTGGCGGCAGATTCCTCGGCGTCGGCGATCGCCGCGCTCAAGAGCGGCGTCGGCACGTCCCGGGGGCTGAAGGCGATCTCGGCCGAGGCGCGCGACCTGTTCCGACGGCCGCTCGCCCCCTATGACCTGCGCGGTTGCGACGCCGTCGTGCTGGACCCGCCGCGGGCAGGGGCGATCGAGCAGACGCGGCAGCTGATCGAGACGAAGGCCGCCGTGGTGGTTGGGGTGTCCTGCAATCCCGTGACCTTCGCCCGGGACGCACGCATTCTCATCGACGGCGGCTTCACGCTGGAGCGGGTCACGCCCGTGGACCAATTCCTGTGGTCGGCTCACATTGAGCTGGTCGGGATTTTCAGGCGGTAGGATGACTGACGATCAGGAGGAAGACGGCGGCGGCTTTGACGCCGAGGACTGGGTCCGGCTCCAGCCATTCAACGGCGCGGTCGCCACGCTCGACGACGTTCAGTCCCGGCGCGCCGTGTTCGCGCTTGGCGAAACCGATGCGCCTGCGGTGCTCGAGATGGCGCTGCCCCAGCCGGTGATCTGGTGGGACGACGACGGCGGGCAGGCCGCTGTCGCGGTCCAGGCCGAGACGCACCTGAACGGGGAGGGGGAGGTCATGGAAGTGCTTGGCCTGATCCTGCCCGACGGCGGGGGCGCTGTGGCCTTGATGGAGGACGTCGACCTCGTGGATGCAACCGACCCGACGTGGCGAGACCTCGTGACCAATGCGATCGATCCGTCAGCGGCGGAGAGCTAACTAGGCTACCTTCGCATCCGCATAGGCCGGCCGATCGAACAGGTCCATCTGCTTCATCATGTCGGCGGGGATCCTGAACCGGCTCTCGTCCAGCGGTGCGCGGGCTCCATCCAGCCCGTACCGCTTCACCGCCGCCCGAAATCGCGCGGCGATCAGTTCGGCGACCGGGCCTGAGCCCTTCATCCGGGTGTTCCAGTCGGGGTCGTAGTCGCGGCCGCCGCGGGTCTGGCGCACCAGCGACATCACCCGGGCCGCCCTCTCGGGGCGGGCGTCGGAGAGCCATTCGCGAAACAGATCCTTGATCTCGAGCGGCAGACGGAGGGTGACGTAGAAGGCGGCGACGGCGCCTGCCTTGGCGGCGGCCTCCAACACCGCCTCCAACTCGTGGTCGTTGAGGCCGGGAATGACCGGGGCGAAACCAACGCTGACCGGCACGCCGGCGTCCGTCAGTCGGCTGATCGCCTCAAGCCGTTTCGCCGGCGTCGATGCCCGGGGCTCCATGGCGCGGGCCAGTCCCCGGTCGAGCGTGGTGATGGAGATACAGGCCTGCGCGAGTCCCTGGCTCCCCATCGGCCCAAGGATGTCGGCGTCCCGCGTGATCAGCACCGACTTGGTGATGATGCTGTACGGGTGGTTGAAGCGCTGCAGCACCTCGAGCACCGACCGGGTGGATTTGAGATCCCGTTCGACCGGTTGATAGGGGTCGGTGTTGCCGCCTATGTGGATGCGCTTGCAGACATACCGGGGCCGGCAGAGTTCCTGCTCCAGCAGACGCGCGGCCTCGGGCTTGAAGAAGATGCGGCTCTCGAAATCCAGGCCCGGGGATAGGCCCATGAAGGCATGGGACGGACGGGCGTAGCAGTAGATGCAGCCATGTTCGCAGCCCTTGTAGGGGTTGATGGACCGGTCGAAACCGATGTCCGGACTGGTGTTTCGGGCGATGATCGTCCGGGCGTGTTCGGGCGTCAGGGACGTGCGAAGCACCGCGGCCCCGGCATCGTCGGGCGTCCAGCCGTCATCGAAGGCCTCGACAGTTTCCGGTTCGAACCGGCCCGTCGCATTCGAGCGGGCGCCGCGTCCCTTCGCCGTCTCAGCCATGACCTCATGATAGCCGAGAATGAGAACAAAGCAAGAACCTTCACGGGGTGACATCAAGGCTTGACGCCGGGGCGGTGCGGACCCAGATGGATGCCGTGCACCGAGCGATCGGCGCCATACGGAGGGTTGGCGGAGCCCGGTTTATCGCGCCTGATTGAAACTCAGGTGGACCCGCGAGGGTCCCGCGGGTTCGAATCCCGCACCCTATTCGCCGGGGCTGTGTCCGTGCTTGTGCCGGTTGCAGCCCCGGTCCTCCTGCACGAGATCACCCGCCCAGAGCGGAGCCGCCCATTGAGGGGTGCAGGGTTGCGCCGTTCGAATATGCGGCAGGTGGTGCGGATGAGAGGACTCGAACCTCCACGCCTTGCGGCGCTGGAACCTAAATCCAGTGCGTCTACCAGTTCCGCCACATCCGCATAGGTCCGGCCGCCGCTCTAGGCGACCCGGCGCGCGGCGGCAACGAAAAAGGCCCGGGATCGCTCCCGGGCCTTCAGTCATCACCTCATCGACTCAGGTCGTGCCTGGCGTCGGCGGGATGTCCGGGTCGTCCTCGTGAACCTCGAGCCTGCCCTTGCCGAGGTGGCTGTGGCTGCGGCTGTAGGCGAAGTAGATCACCAGTCCGATGAGCCCCCAGATCGGCAGCACCATCATGGCTTCCGTCGGAAGGTTGAAGAACAGGAACAGGCACCCGATGATCGTCGCCGGAGCCACGAACCAGACGACCGGAGTCCGGAACGGTCGATGCCGGGTCGGTTCCTTCCGCCGCAGCAGCAGCACCGCGATCGCCACCATCATGAAGGCGTAGAGCGTTCCGGCGTTAGCGATGTCGGCGAGCTGACCCACCGGCAGGAAGGCGGCGGCGAACGCCACGGCGGCCCCGGTGATCATGGTCACGACGTGCGGCGTCCGGAACTTGGGATGCACGCGGCTGAGGAACTCAGGCAGCAGGCCGTCGCGGCTCATCACGAAGAAGATGCGCGTCTGCCCGAAGATCAACACCAGGATGACGGACGGCAGCGCCAGGAAGGCGGCGACGCCGAGGCCGTTGCCGATCGGACCGAAGCCAATCTGGCGCAGCACGTGTGCGAGCGCCTCGTTCGAGCAAACCAGAGCTTCCGAGAACTGGGGCAGGGTGCACTGGCGAGCCAACTCTTCCGAGCCGGCCGGGAAGGGGATGCCGTTCGGCCCCATGATCGGTTGACCGCCGATCGCGCCGATCGCGCCGGCTGCGACCAGAATGTAGAACACCGTACAGATGAGCAGCGAGGCGATCAGCCCGATCGGGACGTTGCGCTGCGGGTCTTTCGTCTCTTCAGCTGCGGTCGAGACGGCGTCGAAGCCGACATAGGCGAAGAAGATCGTCGCCGCGGCGCCCACGGCCCCGAGCCCGCTGCCAAACCCGCCAAATACGCCGGCCGGAAGGAAGGGGTTGAAGCGCGCCATGTCGAACTGGGGCGACGTGAGGGTCAGCGCGACGAACACCGTCAGGGCCGTGACCTTGATGGCGACGAGCACCGCGTTGACCTTGGCGCTCTCGCTGGTTCCGAGAACAAGCAGCGCCGTGATCAGCAGGGCGATGACGACGGCGGGCAGGTTGATGAACCCTCCCTCTGCGCCGCCCAGCGCCAGGGGGCCGGCGGCGAGGAAGGCCGGTAGCTGTATCCCCAAAAATTCGTTCAATATGGTGCCGGTAAAGTAGCCCGACCAGCCGACCGAAACGGCTGATGCCGCCACGGCGTACTCAAGGACGAGGGCCCAACCGACGGTCCACGCCAGAAGTTCGCCCATCACGGCGTAGCTGTAGGTGTAGGCGGAGCCTGCGACCGGGATCATGGCCGCAATCTCGGCGTAGCAGAGAGCCGCGACCACGCAGATCGCACCGGCGATCACGAAGGCCAGCATGAGGCCGGGACCGGCCTTCTGGGCTCCGGCGGCTGTCAAAACGAAAATGCCGGTGCCGATAACGCAGCCGATCCCGAACAGCGTCAGCTGAAACCAGCCAAGCGATCTGTGGAGCGCCTTCTTTTCGGCCGTGGCCAAAATCGCGTCCAGCGACTTAACGCGCCACATGGATTCCCCTCCAATTCAACGCCGCCCTCTGCGGCTTGGGGCGGACGCTAGCGGGGCTCGACCGCTCTGGCAACGCGGTTTCCGATTGGTGAAGGGAGGCCGACAGTTTCATGACGCGGGCCTTTGCGGCTAGACCGCAGCCGATGCTGCCGATCCATGCCGTCCTCGCGCCCTTGATGGCCGCCCTCAGGGTCGGGAACGTGGCCGTGCTTGCGGCGCCTCCAGGCGCGGGCAAGACGACCGTGACGCCGCTGGCGCTGCTGGACGAGCCGTGGCTTGGCGCTGGCCGGGTGCTGGTTCTCGAGCCCCGGCGGCTGGCGGCGCGGGCGGCGGCGGAGCGCATGGCCGCCACGCTTGGAGAAGCGCCGGGCGAGACCGTCGGCTATCGCACCCGCTTGCAGAGCCGTATCGGGCCGAACACCCGGATCGAGGTGATCACCGAGGGCGTGTTCACACGCATGATCCTTGATGATCCGGGACTGGACGGTGTCGGCGCGGTTCTGTTCGACGAGTTCCACGAGCGGTCGCTGGACGCCGACCTCGGACTCGCGCTCGCGCGGCAGGTGCAGGGGCTGCTTCGCGACGACCTGCGGATTTTGGTGATGTCGGCGACCCTCGACATCACGGGCGTGTCCCGACTGCTTGCCTCGGCTGAGGGCGAACCGGCGCCGGTTATCGAGGCCAAGGGCCGGATGTTTCCGGTCGAGACCCGGTACCTCGGTCGCGAGCCGGCGGAGCGGGTCGAGGACGCGGCGGCCCGGGCGGTCTCGCAGGCGCTGGGCGAGCAGACCGGTTCATTGCTCGTCTTCCTGCCCGGGCAGGCCGAAATCCACCGGGTGGCACAGCGTCTGATGGACCGTGTTCGTGATCCAGAGGTCGAGATCGCGCCCCTGTATGGCGCGCTGGACAAAGAGGCGCAGGACCGGGCGATCCAGCCGCCTCCACAGGGGCGGCGAAAGGTGGTGCTTGCGACGTCGATCGCCGAAACCAGCCTGACCATCGAAGGCGTGCGGGTCGTGATCGATTCAGGCCTTTCGCGCGTGCCCCGGTTCGAGCCGTCCACCGGCCTGACGCGACTGGCGACGGTCAGGGTCAGCCGCTCGTCGGCGGAGCAACGGCGCGGCCGGGCGGGGCGGACTGAGCCCGGTGTCTGCTATCGCCTGTGGGACGAGGCCACGACACGGGGGCTGGTCGCGCATCAGCGGCCCGAAATTCTCGAGGCCGACCTGACCGGCCTCGCGCTCGACCTTGCCCGCTGGGGCGCGCGGTCGACGGCCGAACTGGCGCTTCTCGACCCGCCCCCCGTCGGGGCCTTCACGGAAGCCAGAAAGGTGCTCGAGCGGCTGGGCGCTCTCGATTCGCACGGCTCCCTGACCTCTCATGGGCGTCGGCTCGCTAGCCTCCCGTTGTCGCCGCGCCTGGCGCACATGGTCGCGAGGGCGAGCGACGCCGGAGACGCCATGCTGGGCGCACGGCTCGCCGCGATCCTCAGCGAACCCGGGCTGGGCGGCGGCGGCGCCGACATGCGGGAGCGGCTGAAAGGTTTCGAACGCGATCGCGGGGCGCGGGCGCAGGACGCGCGACGACTGGCCGAGCGATGGGCGCGCGCCGCCGGGGGCGGCCGGGGCGGACGCGGCGACGTCGGATCCCTTCTGGCTGAGGCCTTCCCGGAACGGGTGGCGAAGGCGCGAGGCAAGCGCGGCGAGGTATTGCTGGCCTCCGGGCGGGGCGCTTTTGTCGAGCCCTCCGACCCGCTGGCCGCAGAGCCGTGGCTGGCGGTCGCCGAGGTGGGCGGCGGCGACGCGCGGGACCGGATTCGCCTGGCGGCGCCGCTGGATCCGGCCAGCCTCGGCCATCGGGTGGAGACGGAGGACCGGCTCACCCGCGAGCCGTCCGGCCGCATGACCTTGCGCCGTATCGGACGGATCGGCGCCATCGTCATTGATGAGAAGGTCATCGGGGCCCCTGATCGCGCCACGATAAGCGGCGCCCTCCGCGCCGAGGCGGAGCGGGGCGGTCCTGCAGCCCTGCCGTGGGGCGAACGATCCGGCGCCCTGCGTGCGAGACTGGCTTTTCTGCATGAGCTTGAGCCCGGCTGGCCGAACGTTTCCGACGAGGCGCTCGGGGCCGCGAACGAAACCTGGCTGTGGCCCCTCCTCGACGGCGTTCAGGCCCTCGCGGCGATCCCGGACGCCGCGCTGGAGGCGGGGCTCAGGACGCTGATTCCGTGGGACCGCCAGCGGGCGCTGGACGACCTGGCTCCGGCGAGGCTCCAGACCCCGCTCGGATCGGCCGCGATTGACTATACAGCCCCCGGCGGGCCTCGCGTCGATATCAGGGTGCAGGAATTGTTCGGCGTGACATCTCACCCCGCTGTGGGAGGCGGGCGGGTTCCGCTCACGCTCGCCCTCCTGTCGCCGGCGCGGCGACCGGTGCAGGTGACGACGGATCTGCCCGGCTTCTGGGCCGGCAGCTGGGCGGCGGTTCGCAGCGAGATGCGCGGCCGCTATCCGCGGCATCCTTGGCCGGAAGATCCGACGCGCGCTGAAGCAACCACGCGCGCCAAGCCTCGGGGAACCTGACCGCAAACGCTTGCTTTACGCGCCCATCCCGCCTAGAAGCCGCGCGCACTTCGCACGTGGGCGTGGCGCGGTCAGGGGAGACATCCCTTTCCGCTCCGTTCCGAGGGACCGCCGGTCCTTTTACTCGCCCGCGCAACGTCTATCGGAAAAAGGACACGTCCCCTCATGGCTCTGCCAGAATTCTCCATGCGTTCGCTGCTCGAAGCCGGCGCGCACTTCGGCCACCAGACGCACCGTTGGAACCCGAGAATGGAGCGCTACATCTTCGGATCGCGCTCGAACATCCACATCATCGACCTGTCGCAGTCTATCCCGCTGCTGCATCAGGCGCTGGTCGCCGTGCGCGACGTCGCCGCGAAGGGCGGTCGCGTCCTGTTCGTCGGCACCAAGCGCCAAGCCGCGGATCCGGTGGCCGAAGCCGCCAAGCGCTGCGCCCAGTACTACATGAACAACCGCTGGCTCGGCGGCACCCTGACCAACTGGCGCACCGTCTCGGGCTCGATCGCCCGCCTGCGCGAACTGGAGGGCCTGCTGGAGTCCGGCGGCGAAGGCCGCGTGAAAAAGGAGCTGCTGAACCTGCAGCGCGAGCGCGACAAGCTCGAACTGTCGCTTGGCGGCATCAAGGACATGGGCTCCATCCCGGACATCATGTTCGTGATCGACACCAACAAGGAGGCCATCGCCATCCTTGAGGCCCGCAAGCTGAACATCCCGATCATCGCGATCCTCGACACCAACTCCGACCCGGACGGGATCACCTATCCGATCCCGGGCAATGACGACGCCGCCCGCGCCATCCAGACCTACTGCGACCTGATCGCCGACGCCGTCCTCGACGGTCTGGCTGCCGGTCAGGCCTCCGCCGGTGTCGATCTGGGCGCAGCGGTGAACCCGGATGAGCCCATGCTGCGCGAAGCCAAGGCTCCGAAGGCCGCCAAGGCCGTTGAGGCCGAAGTCGCGCCTGCCGAAGCTGAGGCCGTCGCCGAGGAAATGATCGCCGCCGCCGAACCGGCCGCTGAGCCGGCCGCGGCCGACGCAGCCGCCGAGGCCGCGACTTCGGAAGCCAGCGACGCCGTCGAAACCGAGGAAGCCGCGGTCTAGATCGACCCGATTCCCGACGGCGAAATCCACATGCGGCCGGGCCTCAACAGGTCCGGCCGTTCCCGCATACGCATACCAAGGAGATAACCCATGGCCGAGATCACAGCCGCCCTCGTGATGGAACTGCGCGCCAAGTCCGGCGTCGGCATGATGGACTGCAAGAAGGCGCTTCAGGAGACCGACGGCGACATCAACGCCGCGATCGACTGGCTGCGCGCCAAGGGCCTGTCCAAGGCCGCCAAGAAGGCCGACCGCGTCGCCGCCGAGGGTCTGGTCGCCGTAGCCTCGAAGGAAGTCGGAGCCGGTGAAGTCGGCGCCGCCATCGAGTTCAACGCCGAGACCGACTTCGTCTCGCGCAACGAACTGTTCCAGAACGCGGCCAAGAAGTTCGCCCAGCTGGGACTCGAGCACGCCTCGGTCGAGGCGCTGCACGGCGCCGAACTGGAAGCCGGCAAGACCGTCCAGGACGAGGTCACCAGCATGATCGCCACCATCGGCGAAAACATGCAGCTGCGTCGCGCCGCGCGTCTCTCGGTCGACGAAGGCGTGGTCGCCTCCTACGTCCACAACGCCGTGTCACCGGGCGTCGGCCGCATCGGCGTGCTGGTCGCCCTTCACGGCGGCGGCGACAAGACCGCCCTTCGTGAACTGGGCCGCAAGATCGCCATGCACGTCGCCGCGACCGCGCCGCTGTCTCTGAACACGGACGACCTGGATCCCGCCGCTATCGAGAAGGAACGTCAGGTTCTGACCGAAAAGGCGAAGGAAGAAGGCAAGCCCGAGAACATGATCGCCAAGATCGTGGACGGCCAGATCAACAAGTTCCAGAAGGACGTGGTGCTGATCAAGCAGCCGTTCGTCATGAACCCCGACGTGACCATCGAACAGCTGGTGGCCGACACGGGCAAGGAACTGGGCGCCCCCGGCCTGCACCTCGCGGGCTTCGTGCGCCTCGCCCTCGGTGAGGGCGTCGAGAAGGTCGAAGGCCCCGACTTCGCCTCTGAAGTCGCCTCGATGATGGGCGGCCAGTAAGCCCACTCGAAAATCCGGAACGGGAGGGGCCGGCGAGCGATCGCCGGCCCCTTCTTCGTTTCGATTTGCGGATCGGCGCGTCTCGGGTCAAATGCGCGGCATCGATTCACGGGGG
>DASRWP010000269.1:0-15375 GCA_035654535.1 Brevundimonas sp. | reverse complement strand
CCAACACCGGCGGCGCCGCCGCGCAAATCACGGTCCGGTGTGGCGGAGCCGAAGGGCGAGGCGTGAGCCTCGACCTTTGTCCCGACCCGCGAGCGTGCTCGCTCCACTCAGCCCCGGAACGGGCGGATCAGAATCTCGACCCGACGGTTCTGGGCCTTGCCTTCCGACGTGGCGTTCGAAGCAATAGGAACGCTTTCGCCGCGCCCGTCGACATAGAGCCGGTCGGCGAGCACGTTGCGGCTGACGAGGTATTGAGCGACCGATGACGCGCGCTGACGCGAGAGATTGAGGTTGTAGTCGTCCGCTCCGTCGGAGTCGGCATGCCCGACCACGTCGACGACCGACTGGTCGTACCGGTTCATGACCGCCGCCACGTCATCAAGGGAACCGTAGAAGCGCGGATTAATGGCGGACTGGTCAGAGGCGAAGGTTACGTCCGACGGCATCCGCAGCACGAGATTGTCGCCCTGCCGCGCCACGCCCACGCCGGACCCGGCCAGCTCGGCCTCGAGCTCGCGCTGCTGGCGATCCATATAGGCCCCCACGGCAGCTCCGCCGAGAGCGCCGATGCCGGCGCCGATGAGGGCGTTCTTGCGGCCTTCCTCGGAGTTGGAGGTGTTGGTCAGATAGCCGAGCACGGCCCCGCCGAGCGCGCCCGCGACAGCGCCGGTGGCCGTGTTGTTGCGGCGGGGCCCCGTGCTGTACGGATCAGTCGTGGTGCAGGCGACGCCGCCCAGAAGAATGGCGACGCTGGCGCCGGTCATGAGAAGTTTGCTGCGCATGGCAGGTTGTCCTGTGCGATTGAGGGGTCCGCGCGAAAACGTCACCTTGCCGTGAAGGTTCCTCTTCGCGCGGAACGGAAGACCGGGAGCCCGCCCGCTTCGCGGTCTGCTTTGCCAACGCCGGGGCATAGGGCGTAAGAAGCCGTCCGTTTCTTCATTCCGAGGCCTGCCGTGAGCGCCACCCTGAGCACCGACACCCCCGCCGCCGACCGCCGCGCCATCGAGCCGGTTTCAATGTCGCTGTACGACAGGGATTTTCAGGCCTTCGCCGATGCGCTGGGGACGTCGTTCAAGCGCTACGGCTTCGCCGTCATCGCCGACCACGGACTGGACGAAACGGTAATCGAGGCGGCCATCGACGACGCCAAGGCCTTCTTCGCCCTGCCGGAAGAGGTCAAGCGCCGCTATCACCAGCCGGGCACGGGCGGAGCCCGCGGCCTGACGCCGTTCGGGGTCGAGGCGGCCAAGGGGGCGGCCGCCGTCGATCTGAAGGAGTTCTGGCACGTCGGCCGCGAGCTGCCGCAGGGTCACCCGTATCGCAAATACATGCGGGACAACCTTTGGCCGACCGAAGTGCCGGGCTTCCGCGAGCACCTCTACGGCATGTTCACCGCCATGGACGCCCTGGGCGCGAAGATCCTGAAGGCCATCGCGCGATATCTGAACCTCGGCGACGGCTTCTTCGAGGACAAGGTCGAGCTGGGCAACTCGATCCTGCGCATGCTGCACTACCCGCCGGTGCCGGCGGGCGCCTCAGGCGTCCGCGCCGGGGCCCACGAGGACATCAATGTCATCACCCTGCTGCTGGGCGCCGAGGAGGCGGGCCTGCAGCTGAAGGATGCGGACGGGCAGTGGCTGGATATCGCCCCGCCGCCGGGCGCCCTGGTGGTCAACATCGGCGACATGCTGCAGCGGCTGACGAACCATGTGCTGCCGTCGACCAGCCACCGGGTCATCAATCCCGCCCCGGAGCGCGCCAGCTTCGCGCGCTACTCGACGCCGTTCTTCCTGCACTTCAACCCGGACTTCGTGATCGAGACCCTTCCGGAGATGATCACGCCGGATAGTCCCGACCGCTATGCCGGCAAGGCCATCATGGCCGAGGATTTCCTGACCGAACGGTTGAAGGAAATCCGCCTGATCTGACCTCTAGCGGGATATCCGAAGCTTCGTGATATCGCGTCCGATAGCCGCGAAGGCGCTTGAGAGCGCCGTCCCGCTGGCGGCGTTGTAGTAGCCGCTGGCCGTGGAGGCGCAGTAGCGGAGCAGGCTGTCGGCCTCGCCTCCCGCGGTGATCTGGAATCCGACGGTGTAGACCACGACGTTCTGGGCCTTCATCGCGTCGCAAAGCGAGCGGCTCTGCCCGAACGGATCGCCGTTGTCGGGTGCGCAGCCATTGCTGACGGAGTTGGCGGCGCCGTTGCCGGCGGCGATGACGCCCTCGCAGTACGGCGCGTTGAACTCGCCGTCCGTCATGATCACCACGGCTTTCAGGGTCTCGGCGCTGTTGTAGGCGGCCGCCCCTCCGCTGGGCCACAGATTGGCGAAGGAGGGCGAGATCATGTACCAGCCCCAGGCGATGCCGATCTGGCCCGCGGTGACGCCGTCGACGGTCAGGTTGTCGATGTTGGTCTTGATCGTGCTGGCCGAAGCCGACAGCGGCCGGATCGGGCTGCCGACACAGCTCCCGCCGAGGCTCGGGTAGTGACGTCCGACGCGGGCGGCGCTGTTGGGGGCCGCGTCGGTATAGCGCTGCCCTCCGAGCCGCTCGGTGACGCAACTGCTGACGCGGTGTGTCGTCCGGTTGCCGTTGCCATTCTCAAAGTTGAAATACGTACAGCCGTTCTGGGCGCACCATGCCTTGCCACCCGAGGTGTAGGATGACAGCGCCAGGGTCGGCGGTTCGATGGTGAAGGTGTTGGTGGTCGGATTGCCGACAAGGAAGGTCTCGTTATTGAGCTCCACCATCCCGTTGACCCCGGTGATGTGGACATAGTCATTGGCGACCAGGCCGTGATTCGGCGAGGTGACCGTGATGGAACAGGCGTTGCTCTGACAGGTCTGCACCCGACCGGTGTTACCGGTAAGAGCGGGATAGTTCCGCCCGTCTACGCGGTTGCCGCCGAGGGTGTAGAGTTCAAAGGTATCGGCCGTCTTGTTCCGAACCACGTAGGCGCGATTGTTCAGCTGCGTCATGCCCGCGACGTTCGTGATCCACACGATTTCGTTGTTCGAATAGCCGTGAGCGGCCGAGGACACGACAACCGGGCGCGCGCTGGTCGCCGCCGTGATCGTCTTTTGTGTGGCGGTCGGGGTGATGACGGCGTTGGTGATGTCGGTCGAACCGGCCACGGGGCCGCGCACATCCGCAAGGTAGGAGCCCGGATTGACCGCCATTGAATAGGGGACGAGGGCGACCTTTGAATAATAGGGTGTTTGGACCGGCTGGACGACCAGATCGACCAGCTGTTTCGCGGCGACCTTCAGATCGGCGATGCGCGTGCCCGCCATCGAACCGGTGATGTCCAGGACGAGAGCGACTTCGATGTTGCGAGACGAGCGGTCGACCTCCGAGTAGGCCCCGACAGGCAGATAGTCGTCCATGAACTTGCCGTAGGGCGGCATGAACAGGTTCGCGACGAGGGTTTTCACATCCACTTTGGCGCTGGCGACGACCACCTCGTCCCCGTTCAGCAGGAAGGTGGTGTCCGCCTCTCGCAGCGTGATGTTGGGATAGGCCTTCAGGTTGGCGCGAAGCGACGCCATGCCGACGCGCTGGATGTCCACATTGTTGACGTGCGGAGACCGGGCGGCGGACAGGGCCGCAGCGTCGAGTGCGTCCTGAAGGTTCACCCTGACGGTCGAGGCGCGGTGGATATCGACTCCGCCGACGGTCATCAGGATCAATACCGGCATGCTGAGGCCGAACAGCATGGCGATGTTGCCGCGCGTGTCGCCCGCCAGTCGGCGAGTGAGATCACGCAGGCCGCAGCCCACGCCGTTGATCCAGGTTTTCAGCCCCATCGCCGCATCCGCCGTCGCGCGCAGGCGCTTTTCGCCGCCGCTCGTTCGGCCCAGAATGCAGGAACCCGGTTAAGAGAAGGCCCCACGCCAAAGGTTAACAAAACCCGTGGTCGAGGAGCCCCTCAGGTGGTCCAGCCGCAGTCCTTGCCGCGGTTCCGGGCTGTCAGCCATGTGTTCAACGGAGCGAAGTAGTCGGTGACGGCGGAGGCGTCGTTGCCGGTTTCCCCGGTGAAGGCCTGCATCGCCTCGGGCCAGGGACGGGACTGTCCCATCTCCATCATCCGCTCGAACCGCTCTCCCACTTCCTTGTCGCCATAGATCGAGCAGCGGTGAAGCGGGCCGGTCCAGCCGGCCTGTTTGCAGGCCGCCCGGTGGAACTGGAATTGATAGATGTGGGCGAGGAAGTAGCGCGTGTACGGCGTATTGCCCGGGATATGATACTTCGCGCCGGGATCGAAGGCGTTCTCCGGCCGCGGCCCGGGCGGCACAAGGCCCTGATAGCGCAGCATATTGGCCGACCAGGCGTCATTGTATTCGGTCGGGCTGGTGTCGCCGTTGAACACGCCCCAGCGCCAGCGGTCGACCATCAGTCCGAACGGCAGGAAGGCGATCTTGTCGAGCGCCATCTTGAGCAGGAAGGGGATGTCCTCCGCCTCGCCCGGCACCCGGTCCAGCAGGCCGGTCTGGTTCAGATAGGTCGGCGTCAGCGCAGACAGGCCGACGAAGTCGCCGATGGCTTCGTGGAAGCCGTCGTTTGCCCCGTTCTTGAACAGGAAGGGCTGATCCTTGTACTCGCGCTGGTAGTAGTTGTGCCCGAGCTCGTGGTGGACGGTATAGAAGTCGTCGCCGTTCACCTGGGTGCACATCTTGATGCGGATGTCGTCGGCGTTGTCGAGATCCCAGGCCGAGGCGTGGCAGACGACCTCGCGGCCTTCGGGCCGGGTGATCATCGACCTCTCCCAGAAGGTCTGCGGCAGTTCGGGCAGACCCAGCGAGACGTAGAAGCCCTCGCCCGCCTCGACCATCTTGCGGGCGTCGTAGCCCTTCGACGTCAGAAGGTTGGTCAGGTCGTAGCTGCTCTCGCCGCCGTCGGTCGGGGCGACGACGTCGTAGATATTGCCCCACTGCTGCGACCACATATTTCCCAGCAGGTCGGCGCGAATGGGTCCGGTCTCGGACTGCACCGCGTCGCCGTACTGGGCGTTGAGGCGGCCCCGGACGTAGCAGTGCAGATTCTCGTAGAACGGCTTGACCTGTTCCCACAGCCGATCGGTCTCGGCGGCGAAGGCGTCAGGCTCCATGTCGTAGCCGGCGCGCCACATGGCGCCGGTGTCGGCGAAGCCCAGCTCGCGGCTGCCCTCGTTGGCGATCTCGACCATACGCGTGTAGTCGGCGGCCATGACCGGCGAGATCGTGCGCCAGCCTTCGTACAGCGCCTTGAGCTCGGCCGGGTCGCGGCTTTCGGCCATCAGCAGGGTGGCGTCGTCCAGCGTGATCTGCCGGCCCTTGTGCTCGAACTTGCCGGTCGCATAGGTCGAGTCCAGCCGGGTGGTGATGTCGGCCAGCTCCGCCGCCGCACCGGGCCGGTTCGGGGCCGGCAGCACGATGCCGAGACGCAGCAGGTTCAGCTTGCGCCGTACATCCTCGGGGACCTGTACGTCATTGAAGCGGGCGGCGCCGTTGGCCAGCTCGACCTGCAGCTCGGTGTATTCGGCGTTGATCCTGCTCTCGAGCCACATGGTGTCGTGGGTGATGTTGGTGGCGCGGGTCCACTGGATGCGCGCGGCCTCCTCGCTGAGGGCGGCGAGGCGTGTCTCGGCGTCCGCGACAAAGGCGGCGGCGTCCTGGGCCGTGGGCGCGGGCGTGGGATCGGTCATGGCCATTCCAGCCGATGTGTCCGCCGTAGCGATGCCTTCGTCGCCGGACGTGGCGCAACCCGCGCCTCCGATCACGAGGGCGCAGACGGCGGCGGCGGTCATCAGGGTGCGTTTCATCGGCTTCCTCCTCGCGCGGTTCGCCCGCGTCGTTGCGGGCGGCAAAGGACGGGAGAGGCGCCGCGACGTCAAGCGTGGCCGTCAGCGCAGTACGCAGTCATCCAGTCCCTGATCGCGCACGGTTCCCATAGCCGCCTGAATCCGCGAGGCGCGGCGGCGGACGTAGGGTCCGGGCGCGGACGCATTGTACCGGCGCGGGCTCGGCAAAATGGCCGCCAGGCGGGCTGCCTCGCGGGTCGTCAGATCCTCGGCCGACTTGCCGAACCAGTGGCGGGCGGCCGCTTCCGCGCCATAGACGCCGGGGGCCCACTCCGCGACGTTCAGATAGACCTCGATGATCCGGCGCTTGCCCCACGCCGTTTCGATCAGAACGGTGTAGCCGGCCTCCAGCCCCTTGCGGATCCAGTCGCGCCCGGGCCAGAGAAAGGCGTTCTTGGCCGTCTGCTGGCTGATGGTCGAGCCCCCGCGGATGCGCCCCGAGCCGCCTTTTTCAGCCTTGGCGTTGGCCTCGAGCGCGCGTTCGATCGCCTTCATGTCGAAACCGCGGTGGGCGCAGAAGGTGGCGTCCTCGGAGGCGATGACCGCCTGCACCAGACGGGGCGAGATGCGTTCCAGCGGCCGCCAGCGATAGTCCATGCCGTCACCCTCGATCAGGCGCAGGCCCATCAGAAAGGTGGCGGGCGGCGGGAAGAAACGCAGCAGGGCGACCCCGCCGAACACGATCAGACCGAGGGCCAGCAGCAGCGTCAGCAGCGGGCGGCGCTTCTTCGCGGATCGGGGCGGTCGGGGCATGGCCTGATGTGGCGCGGGGGAGGGTGGGTTGGCAAGCGGATCAGGCGTCGGCGACGCCGGCCTGACCGTCCTCGTCCGCCCACGCCACCCGCGTGGCGTCCGCGCTCATCGCCAGGGCGGTGATCGGCGCGCCGCGTTCAGCCTTGAGGAACTTGAGACCCTGTCCCGCGGGCTCGGCCAGCCAGACCCGGCCGTCGTTGAGCCCGGCCGCCAGTTTGCCCTGCTTCGGCTGCGACGCCACCTGCGCGACCAGACTGCCTTCGTCGAAGCCGATCTCCGTGGCCTCACGGCCCATCGGCCCGTTGGAGCCGATGAACGGCCACAGCACCGCGCCCTGCGCCCCGGATGTCGCGAGCAGCTGGCCGTTGGAGAGGAAGCTCAGGGCCCGGACCTTGGAGGGATATCCGCCCATGCGCAGGTTCTTCTGGTCCTTCAGCCGCCAGCCGTGCAGCTGGGCGTCCTGCATCGCCGTGACGACGAAGGCGCCGTCCGGCGAGAAGATCACCGCCGTGTGGGAGCCGGCCCACTTCAGCATGGTCGGTTTCTGTTGCTCGATCCGCGCGAACCACAGGGCCGCGCCGCCGTAGGTCGAGGCGGCGATGCGCCGGCCCTTCGGATCGAAGGCCACGCCGGAGACGGTCCGCTCGTGCTGGAAATCACGACGGAAACCGGCGTCCTTCGCGTCGATCACCGAAACGGTTCGTCCGGCGGAGAAGGCGACAAGGCCGCTTTCCGGCGAGGCGTCGATGGCGTCGATCCACTGCCCCCTGGCCGTGGCCAGCACCCCGGCCTCGCCCCGCCGGTGCCAGATCACGCGCCCGTCGTCGCCGCCGGTGACCACGCCGTCTCCGGACGGATGGGCGGCGGCGCACAGGACGGCGCCGTCATGGGCGGCGCTGAACTCGCCGCCCTCGAACCGCACCGAGCCGTCGCCGAGGGCGAATACCGCACCCTCGCCGTCGAACAGGGCGGCGGTGATCTGGGCGTCGAAGGCGGTGGTCTTCACGCCGCGCAGCTCTCGAACCCGGCCTTCAGCGCCGCCTCGTCAAGGTCGCGGCCGATGAAGACGGCGCGGGACCAGCGCCGTTCGTTGGCGCCCCATTCCCGCTGCAGGTCGCCCTCGAGGATCATGTGCACGGCCTGAAAAACCAGCCGCCGATCTTCGCCGTGGACGTCGATGATGCCTTTGGCCCGCAGGATGTTCTGGCCCTGCTCGCCCAGCAGCCTGTCCAGCCAAGCGGTGAACCGCGCCCCGTCCATCGGCCGCTCCAGCGACAGCGATATGCCCTTGATGTCGTCTTCGTGGGCATGGCCGCGCGCTCCCGACGAATGGGCTCCGTGGCCGTGGCCGTGATCATGATCGTGGTGGTCGTGGCCGCAGTGTTCGTCGTGGACATGGCCGGTCTCGCCATGAGCAGGGTTGGCGAATTCCGGATTGATATCGAGGATCCGGCTCAGGTCGAAACCGCCCAGACCTAAAACCTGATCCAGCGGCACATTGGCCCGTTCGGCGCGGGTGATGGGAGCCAGCGGGTTGAGCTTGCGCAGGCGGCGTTCGACCTCGACCAGCTCGGCGTCGGTGACCAGATCGGTCTTGTTGAGGATGATGCGGTCGGCGAAGGCGACCTGCTCGCGGGCCTCCTTCGAGTCGTCCAGCCGGGCCATGACGTGTTTGGCGTCGACCAGGGCGGTGACGCTGTCCAGCTCGGTCTTCGCCTTGACGTCCTCGTCGACGAAGAAAGTTTGGGCCACCGGGCCGGGGTCGGCCAGGCCTGTGGTCTCGACGATGATGGCGTCGAAGGCCGGCTTGCCGGGCCGCTGGCGCTTCATCAGGCCGGCGACGACGCGGATCAGGTCGCCGCGCACCGTGCAGCAGACGCAGCCGTTGTTCATCTCGAACACGTCCTCGTCGGCGCCGACGACGAGGTCGTTGTCGATTCCGATCTCGCCGAACTCGTTGACGATGACGGCGTAACGTTTGCCGTGATCCTCGGTGAGGATGCGGTTCAGCAGCGTGGTCTTGCCCGCGCCGAGATAGCCGGTGAGGACGGTGACGGGGATCTTGTCTGACATGGCGCTCATCTAGGGGCGGGCGGGGGCGGGCGCCAGTGAGTCGCTCCTCGCGCCGCAGGCGCCGCCCTCTGACAGTGGTTGGTTCGTCGCAACGAACACAACGAAGGACACAGCGGACACGACGGACCCGGTGGGCGCATTGGCGGCGGCTCCGACTCATTGATGGTTGACGCGTGCCGCGCCGGGTCGCGCTGAACCCGTCGTGTTCGTTGTGGCCCGTGGTGTCCGTTGTGATGAACCATCCAGCCTATGCGGTGAGCGCTCAGCAGGTCGGGCAGTCCGCCAGCGGCTCGGCCTCCAACTGCAGGGTCGTGTGGCCGATCTGGAACCGGGTGCGGGCCAGCGACTGGGCTTCCGCCAGCAGGGCCCCCGCGTCAGGGCGTTCGTGACAGAGGTGGGCGGTGAGGGCGGTCTCCGTCGTCGACAGGCCCCAGACGTGCAGGTCGTGCACCGCCGTCACCCCGGGCAGGGCGAGCAAGCCGGACCGGATCGCCTCGACGTCCACCCCGCGCGGGGCGGCGTCGAGCGCCAGATTGACCGAGTCCTTCAGCAACCCCCACGTCCCCAGCAGGATCACCGCGACGATGCCGAGGCTGACCAGGGGGTCGATTACCGACCAGCCGGTGAACATGATCACCGCGCCGGCGATGACCACGCCGATCGAGACGGCGGCGTCCGCCATCATGTGGAGATAGGCGCCGCGTGCGTTGAGGTCTGACTTCCGGTCCCGCATGAACAGCAGGGCGGTGCCGAGGTTGATGACGAAACCGATCGCGGCCACGCCCATGATCAGGCCGGACATGACCGGCGCCGGCTCGGCCAGACGCCGGACCGCCTCGAAGGCGATGGCGCCGCACGCGAAGATCAGCAGCAGGGCGTTGGCCAGCGCCGCGAGCACCGTCGCCTTGCCGAAGCCGTAGGTCTGGTGCGCGCCTGCCGTCCGTCGCGCCAGCCAGGCCGCACCGCCGGCCATGGCGAGGCCGAGCACGTCCGACAGATTGTGCCCCGCGTCGGCCATCAGGGCCGTGGAGCCGCTGAACACGCCGGCGCCGAACTCGACGCCGACGAAGGCGAGGTTGACGATCAGCCCGACGGCGTAGCGCCAGTCGCCGGTATCCACGGGCCCGGGATGATGACCTCCGTGCGCGTGACCGTGATGCCCATGGTCGTGCGAACGACCATGGTCGTCGTGATCGCCATGATGATGATCGGCGCGCCCCATCCGTCTCTCTTAGTGCTGGCGCAGCAGGACGAGAAGACCGATCACAATCAGGGCCAGACCGAGGATGGCCCCTTCGTACCGGGCCCAGCGCTCCAGCCGGAGGACAGACCAGCCCGCGCGGGCCAGAAGGGTGAAGCCCGCCATGCCCGCCACCGTGCCCGCCGCGAAGGCCAGCGTCAGGGCGGCCAGGACGCCAAGGCCTTCCGACGCCTGCGACAGGTAGATCGGCAACAACACCTCGCCGGGCGACACCGCCATCATCGCGACGAGGCCCCAGAAGGCCGCGGCGTGCGAAACGCCCGGTTCGGCCAGCTCCAGTGACGGTCCGTCCGCGGGGACAGGGCGGCGGATCAGCGCGCGGCTCAGATAGAAGGCGCCGAACACGAACAGCAGCACAGCGGCCAGGGTCGACAGCCGCCCTTCAAGCCAGGGATCCATGGCGAGCCCGGCCGCAACGATCAGGGCGCCGACCGCGGCGGTGGTGACGATGTGGGCCAGACCGGCGGCGGTCACGGCCCCCAGAAGCCGGCCCGGGTTCCAGCGTTGCGCGCGACCGACCAGTACGAACGGCAGCCAGTGAGTCGGCAGGGCCGCATGCAGCAGGGCCGTCACAAAACCCGCGCCCAGAACGGACAGGATCACGGGTTGCTCGAGCTCGGACGGCGTCATCACGCCCTCCTTAGGGTGTTACTTTATAACGGTCGAGCGGAATCTGGCGTGTTTGCGATCGCAAGCGCAGGCGCGGTCGCGACAGCCCAGACATTCGGCTCCGCCAGCGGCGCATCGCAGGGGGCCTCCAGCGTCCGCCGGTCGGCGGTGAGGTAGCGCACCGGCTGCCCCGCGGCGCAACGCGCCTGCACCGCCGCGAACATGGCGCGACCTTCGGTTTGCGGCGGGAGGTCCTCGACCGAGACAATCACCGGCTGGCCCGACAGAACGCCGCAATCCGCGCCGTCCAGCTTCAGTTCGCCCGGATTGTTGTTGAAGCCGTACGATCCCCGGCAGTTACGGCCCGCAACATGGAACAGGGCGGCCGCCATCAGGTCTTCGTCACCGGGCCGGTTCTCGAGGGTGACGCCGAGGCGGGACAACTGCGCCTCGGCCGCGGTCCACCGTTCCGGCCCCGGCGCGTCGAACAGGACGAGGGCGGCGCTGTCGGGAGCGAGCAGGGCGCGGAACTGATCGACGCCGTAGCCTCCGCTCCGGCTTTCAGCGTCCAGCAAGGCGCGCCACAGGGTCATGACGTCGCCGCGACCGGCCGCCCGGAGCTCGAGGTCGGCCAGCCACTGGACCAGGGCGCCGCAGTCGTAGGGGGCGGCCCCGGTCCGCAGCCGGGCGGGATCGAACGCCCGCCGGCCTAGCGCCGTGCGGCAGCCGTTGAGCCAGCGCGCCAGCCGCCCCCGGCCCTGTTCCTCGCTGAGCGCGCCGGAAGACACCGCGCCGACCAGCGCCGCATAGTCGGCCCCGCCCTCATGCAGCCAGGGCGCGGTTTCTGCATCGCGCGCGCCTTTGCCGTTCCAAAGATGGAAGGCCTCGTGCCAGACGAAGGTGGCGACCTGCTCCATGCCCGTCCGCCAGGCCTCGCCGTGAAAGCGCAGTGAAGTCACGCCAGTATCCGTGACGTCGCCACGAAACTGGGCGGGCCCGGGCCCGTCGACACTGATCAGCAGAGCGGGCGGCGACGGCAGGGCGCGGGCCAGGCCCCGCCCGTAGAAGGTCATGGCGTCGAAGAAGCCGTCGCGCAGCGGCCCGGCCAGTTCCGGCGGCGTCCCGGCCCCGACAGCGACTGCGGCTCGCGCATCGCCGGCGACCTGTCGGGTCGACCCGAGATAGGCGTAGCCGTCCTCCGGCGTCGTGTCGGGAAGCGCCGTCTGCCCCTCAGCCGTCTGCAGGACGAGATCGAGATCGTGTCCCTCCAGCTTCAGGCCGGGACCATAGACGACCACGCCGTCGCCGATGCGGCTGAGGGCCATGTAGACGCGGTCGCGTTCGGCGGTGTCCGCCGCAATGTCCAGGTCGAAGGCGTCGAACGGCTGCGCACCGCTTATGACGCCGTCCGACAGGGTCAGACCGGGCGTCGACGGCGACCACATCTCGCGGTTGATGGCGCGGTCAGCGAAGCTCACGCTGCGCACCGGAGCGGGCAACCTGTAGGCAACGCGCAGACCCTGCGGCGTGGTGATGGCCACGGCGGCGGCGGGCTCCTGCGCTGCCGCCTGGCTGGCGCTCAGAACGGCGAGGGCGAGAGCGGCGGACAACAGGCGGATCAGCATCAGGAGCTCCGTGGCGACGGGGCCAGTTGAAAGGGGCGGGCGCTTCCTGACAAGGGGACGCGAACGTCGGCATTCCCCGTTTTTTCGCCCGTCCGCGTTGACTCGGCAGGCCCTCTGAGTCTATGTCGCCGCTCTTCGCCCGAGGGGGTCCCCCGTCGGGCTTATTCTTTTTGCGTTTCGCTGAGGCTTCAACATGTACGCGGTGATCAAGACCGGCGGCAAACAGTACCGGGTTCAACCGGGCGACGTCATCGTGGTCGAGAAGCTCGACGGCGACGCCGGCTCGAACGTGTCGCTTGGCGACGTGCTGATGCTGGGCGGCGACAAGGGCGTGACCCTGGGCGCCCCGATGATCGCCGGCGCCGCCGTGGCCGCCACGCTCGTCGAAACCCGCAAGGGCGAGAAGATCAAGATCTTCAAGAAGACCCGCCGTCAGGGCTATCGCCGGACCAACGGCCATCGCCAGATGGAATCGGTCCTGCGCATCACCGGCATCGAAGGCGCCGGCGAGTCCGCCAAGTGGGACGGACAAGCCTCGCTGATGACCAAGGCCGAGATGAACGCTCGGGCCCGTGGCCTCGCCCCGCGCGTCGAGGAGACCGAGGTCAAGGCCAAGCCCGCCAAGGCCCCCAAGGTCATCGACACTGTAGACGCCGACGCCGCCGAGAAGCCCGTCGCCGCGAAGCCGGCCGCCAAGAAGGCTGCGGCTCCGAAGGCCGCCGCGCCCAAGGCCGAAACGACCGAAACCAAAGCCGCCCCCGCCAAGAAGGCCCCCGCCAAGAAGGCGGACAAGGCCGGCGACGAAGCGTAATATTCAGACCAGAACGGGAGCAGACCTATGGCTCACAAGAAATCCGGTGGTTCGTCGCGTAACGGTCGCGACTCCCACTCCAAGCGCCTCGGCGTGAAGAAGTTCGGCGGCGAGAACGTTCTGGCCGGCAACATCCTCGTGCGCCAGCGCGGCACCACCTTCCACCCGGGTGACAATGTCGGCCTGGGCCGCGACCACACGCTGTTCGCGACCGCCCACGGCGCCGTCAAATTCACCAAGAAGGCCAACGGCCGATGCTATGTGTCGATTCTTCCGACCGCAGCCGACATGCCGATGGCCGCCGAGTAGCGCGAACGCCGATTGAAACCCGGATCGCGCAAGGCTCGAGAGCCGCGATCCGGACCAGGGATTTATTCCGCGGGGAGTCTGGATCACCAGGCTCCCCGTTTTCGTTCCCCGCCTCGAAGCCGCCCGAGCCCTCCAAGGAGGCGGCGAGAAGACCGAGGCCCGCCCATGTGCGTGATCGAACCCTCGCCCGTCGTCGAGACTCGCCGGCTGGCCCTGCGCAGTCCGGGCGCGCAGGACGTCAGCCGCCTGGCCGCTCTGGCCAATGACGCCGCGATCGCGCGTATGACCCTGCGGATGCCGCATCCATTCGGGGTGGCCGATGCTGAGGAATTCGTGCTGCGCGTAGCGACGCAGGACCCGGCGCGGGCGCGCACCTTCCTGATCGAGCATGACGATCACGGGCCCGTCGGCGTGATCGGCCTGTTCGAGGACGCTGACCCGGCCCCGGAGGTCGGCTACTGGATCGCGCGGCCGTTCTGGGGACGGGGCTACGCCACCGAGGCGCTGCAGGGGGCCATGGTCTGGGCCTCGCGGGCATGGAAGCGCCGCGCCCTGACCGCGGGTCATTTCTCGGACAATCCCGCGTCGGGCCGGGTGCTGGAAAAGGCCGGATTCCTCTACACCGGCGAGGTCCGCAGGGGCTTCAGCCGGGCGCGGGACGCCGAGGCGGAGACGCGCCGGATGGTGTGGCTGGCCTGAGGCCTAGCCGAACAGCGTCGGCCCGAACACGGCCGCCATCGCGACCGCTCCGCCGATCACGGCCACGACCGCGCCCGCGATGAAGGCGGTCAGGGTGCGGGCGGCGCGCTGGCGGCGCAGGCCCGACGTCTTGACCGAACGCAGCATGACGCCGGGTTTCGGTCCGAAGACTTCCGAGCCGGAAATGTTGTGCTGGGACATGAGTGCGCGCTCCCTGATCCACCGCCCCGTGCGGGTCGAACAGAGCGAAGCGGGTCCGAAGAGGCGAAACGATGGCGAACGCCGTTTGTCCACTGTTCCGTGATCGGATGAACGCCGCTCGGCCGCAGCCTAGAGCGTGATGGTCACGCGCCCTCCGCGGGTGGCAACCCGCTGCATCAGCACGGTCCGGTCGCCGCCTGCGCTGACCGGGGCGATGACGAACCACGACCCGTCAGGGAGACCGTCGAAGCGGAAGCGGTTGTCCGAGCACTGGGTCTGGCGGACGAAGGCGCGGTAGTCGGCGTTGGGATCCGGGACGGTGCGGGCGCGCACGACGGCCTCTGGCACGGCGGCGCGCTCGGTCGATCCATAGAGGCTGCGGAAGCGGGCGCTGGTGTAAGGGGTGTCCGGCGTCAGGCCGACCGAGCCGGTGCAGGTCATGACCTGACCTCCCCGGCGATAGTCGATGCGGCCCTCGATCGACCCCTGTCCATCGCGGGTAGACCAGGCGAAGTCGCGCGGCTCGAAGGCTGTTGAGACAGGGCGGGACGGGAAGGGGTCGCGGTAGACGTCCGGGCCCACGGTCCCGCAGCCGGCCAGGGCGGCGGCGAGGGCAGTTACGCAGATCAGGGTGCGGGCGGACATGGTCTTCTCCAACGCGAACGGCGGCGCGCGCGATCAGATGCCCATCGCCGCAGGAAGGTCAAGGTTGCGGGGCGCCGTGCGGTGGGCCAAAAGCGCGCACGGACCCGGCGCAGATCGGGGCAGGGAACGCTCATGACAGTGACCTTTGACGACATTCTGGCGGCCCGCGACCGCATCGCCGGTCAGGTCGACCGCACCCCCACGCGCCATTCCCGCCGGCTGTCGCAGCTGACGGGAGCCGAGGTCTGGGTCAAGTTCGACAACCTGCATTTCACGGGCAGCTTCAAGGAGCGCGGGGCGCTGAACCGGCTGCTTTCGCTGACGGCGGATGAGCGCCGGCGCGGGGTGGTGGCGGCCAGCGCGGGCAACCACGCGCAGGCGCTGGCCTATCACGGCGCGCGGCTGGGCGTGCCGGTGACGATCGTGATGCCCGAGGGCACCCCCTTCACCAAGGCCGATGGCACCCGGGCGCACGGCGCGACGGTGGTGATCAAGGGCCTCGATTTCACGGGCTCAACCGAAGAGGCGCACCGACTGCGCGACGAAGAGG
>DASRWP010000268.1:0-1672 GCA_035654535.1 Brevundimonas sp. | reverse complement strand
GGGGGCCGAGGGCCAGACCCGGTACGACTATGTCCTGATCGACTGTCCGCCCTCGCTGAACCTGCTGACGCTCAACGCCATGGCCGCGGCAGACGCGGTTCTGGTGCCGCTGCAGTGCGAATTCTTCGCCCTCGAGGGCCTGACCCAGCTGATGAAAACGATCGAGATGGTGCGCCAGAGCCTGAACCCGACGCTCGAGATACAGGGGCTGGTCCTGACCATGTACGACCGCCGAAGCGCCCTGTCGGGACAGGTGGCGAACGATGTGCGGAGCCATTTCGGCGACAAGGTTTATGAGGCCGTCATTCCCCGGAACGTCCGCGTCGCCGAGGCGCCGTCGTTCGGTAAGCCGGCCCTGATCTACGACCTGAAATGCGCCGGCAGCCAGGCCTATCTGAGGCTCGCGCGCGAGGTGGTGGCGCGCGAGAAGTCGCGACGGCTGCAGGCCGCGTGACGATGATTAGAAGAATGGAAACAGTCACTTGAGCGAACGACAGCGCGGGCCGCAGAATCGCGGATTGGGCCGGGGACTCTCGGCCCTTCTGGGAGAACAGGTCGCCGAGGCGGCGCCCGTCGACGGCGCCCCCGCGCCCGCCGGCGTGCGCATGGCTCCGATCGAGAGCCTAAAGCCCAATCCGGACCAGCCGCGCAAGACCTTTCACAAGGACGACCTCGACGAACTGGCCGCGTCGATCCGCGACAAGGGCGTGCTGCAGCCGATTCTGGTGCGCACCCAGCCCGGCGAGGACGGGGTCTGGCAAATCATCGCCGGCGAGCGGCGGTGGCGGGCGGCGCAGCAGGCCCGGCTGAACAGCGTGCCGGTCATCGTCAAGGAGATGGACGACGTCGCCGTGTTCGAGGTGGCGATCATCGAGAACGTCCAGCGCACCGATCTCAACCCGCTGGAAGAGGCCGAGGCCTTCCGGGTGCTGATGGACCGGTTCGGTCGCAGCCAGGACGCCGTCGCGGGCGTGGTCGGCAAGAGCCGCAGCCACGTTGCCAACACCCTGCGGCTGCTGCAACTGCCCGACCGGGTGCTGAACTATATGCGCGAGGGCAAGCTGTCGGCGGGCCACGCGCGGGCTCTGATTACGGCGCCGGACGCCGCCGATCTGGCGGACAAGGTCTATACGGACGGTCTCAGCGTGCGCCAGACCGAGGCGCTGGCTCGCCGCTCCGCCGAGGGGCCGAAGCCGAGGAAGACGGGCTCTGGCTCAGGGGCGGCCGGCAGCTCCGCCGACATCGCGGCGCTTGAACAGGATCTGGCGGACGCGCTGGGCCTGAAGGTCCAGCTGGCCGACCGGGGCGGCAGGGGCGAACTGGTGCTGAAGTACGGCTCCCTTGAGCAGCTCGACGACCTGTGCCGCCGGCTGATGCGCGGCTGAGCCTGACTGTGTAGAATGCCGCCATGACAGACAAGCCGAGCAACCCGACTGCAGAAGCCATGAAACGCGCGCTGGCGGCGAAGAAGGCCGGCGGCGGAGCTGCACACACCGACCTTCAAGGCGGCGCCCGGGCTGAGGAGAAGGCGCAGAAGGCGCGCAACGTCTCGCTGGCCAAGCCGGCGTTCCGCAAGGCGTCAAAGCGGGGCTAGAGCGGCGCGGCTCCCCTCCGTCACGCCGCAAACGCGGCGCGCCACCCTCCCCACACTGGGGAGGAGACAAAACGGCCG
>DASRWP010000267.1:0-10121 GCA_035654535.1 Brevundimonas sp. | reverse complement strand
GCGCGAGGCCGGCGTCCACGCGGTCGAGCTTGCCGCCCGCGTGCTGCATCTTGACGAGATCCCGACGCCACGGCTCGCGCTTTCCGAGGAAAGCATCGCCGCTGCCGACCGCCTGATCCCTGCGGCCGAGGGGCCCATTCTCGCGGTTGCTCCGGGTGCGGAGTGGATGGGCCGCCAATGGCCGCCGGAGCGGTTCGCCAAGGTCGCGACGGCGCTGCTGGCGGACGATGGCGCGATGGCCGGAGGCCGGCTGATGATCATCGGCGGGGATGGCGACCGGGAAGCCGCTCACGCGGCGCGTTCGGCAGTCCGGCGCGAGCGCGTGATCGACCTTCAGGGCCGGCTGAGTCCGCTCCAGACCGTCGCGGCGCTGAAGCGGGCGAAACTTTACCTCGGCGCGGACTCTCTCTGGACCCATCTCGCCGTGGCCGCCGGCGTTCCGGTGGTTGCCGCCTTCGGCCCGTCCGATGAAGTTGAGCGGGGCCCGTGGGGCGGCGTCGTTGTGCGCGGGCCGCGCTCGGTCGATGAGTTCCGGAAGATCGACCCACAGCTCAATCAGGCGATCCAGCACATGAACGACCTGCCGGCGGAGCGCGTGCTCAAGGCGGCGAAGAAGCTGCTGGAGCAGCGGGTCGGGGCCTGACGTCCGGTCGGCCGCCGAGTGCGGGATGACGGATGGCGGGCGCGTGATATGAGGGGCCGCATGACACAGACCTATGACATGATCGTCCGTGGCGGAGAGGTTGCCAATCACGCGGGGCGCGGAGGGGCCGACGTCGGGGTGATCGACGGCCGGATCGCCTTCGTCGGTGATTTGTCGCAAGCCTCGGCGGGCGAGACAGTGGACGCCTCGGGTCTGACTGTCTTGCCGGGCGTCATCGACACCCAGGTGCATTTCCGTGAGCCCGGCCTGGAGTGGAAGGAAGACCTCGAGACCGGCAGCCGCGCCGCGGCGCTGGGCGGCGTGACCGCCGTGTTCGAGATGCCGAACACCGAGCCGAACACCACCGACCCCGACACCCTCGCCGACAAGCTGGAGCGGGCGCGCGACCGGATGTGGACCGACCACGCCTTCTACATCGGCGGCACCCACGAGAACGCCCGCCATCTGGCGGAGCTGGAGCGGCTGCCCGGCTGCTGCGGGGTCAAGGTGTTCATGGGCGCCTCGACGGGGACCCTGCTGGTGGCCGACGACGACGGCGTCCGCGAGGTTCTGCGCCATGTGAAGCGGCGCGCCACCTTCCACTCCGAGGACGAGTACCGGCTGGTCGAGCGCAGGCCTCTGGCCCGCACCGGTGACTGGACCAGTCACCCCGAGGTCCGCGACGCCGAGAGCGCCATCATGAGCACCCGCCGGCTGGTGCGGCTGGCGCGCGAGACCGGGGCGCGCATCCACGTCCTGCACGTCTCGACCGCCGACGAGGTCCGCTTCCTCGCCGACCACAAGGACGTCGCCACCGCCGAAGTGACGCCGCAGCACCTGACGCTGGACGGCGACGAGGCCTATGCGCGGCTGAAGGGCTACGCCCAGATGAACCCGCCGATCCGCAACGCCGCCCATATCGCGGGCCTGTGGACAGGGGTCGAACACGGCGTCTTCGACGTGCTGGGCTCGGATCATGCGCCGCACACGATCGAAGAGAAGGCGCGGCCCTATCCCGCTTCCCCGTCCGGCATGCCCGGCGTGCAGACGCTGGTGCCAATCATGCTGACCCATGTCGCAAATGGGCGGCTGAGTCTCGACCGTTTCATCGACCTGACCAGCCACGGCGCCAATCGAGTGTTCGGCATCGCCGGCAAGGGCCGGATGGCGGAAGGCTACGACGCCGACCTGACCCTGGTGGATATGAAAGCGAAGCGGGTCATCCGGCACGAAGACATGGCCAGCCGCGCAGGCTGGACGCCCTTCGACGGCTTCGAGGCGACGGGCTGGCCGATGGCGACCATCGTGCGCGGCCGGTTGGTGATGCGGGACGGGGAGCTTCCGGGCGCGGCCCACGGACAGCCGGTCCGGTTTCAGGAGGCGCTGCTGCCCTGACGGCCCAGCCGCGCCATCAGCGCGTCGCGGTAGGTTCGGCTGGCGACCAGCTCCGCGCCGCTCTGCATCGTCAGCCGCCACGATCCATCGGACAGCGAGCGGGCGTCCCGCACGCGGGCCAGATTGACGACCGTTGACCGGTGGCTGCGGGCGAAGACCCGGCCGTCCAGCCGCGCCTCCAGGATCTTGAGTGGCTCGCGCATCAGCCCTTCACGGTCGGCCCAATGCACCACGACATAGTTTCCGGCGGCGGCGAACCATTCGACCTCGTCCATCAGCACCGGCGCGCGACGGTTCCCTATCATCACCATCAGTCGCTCCGGCAGGGCGTCCGGGGCGCGAGCGACCTCACGAGCCCTGGCCAAGGCGCTCTCCAGCGACCGGGCGTGCATCCGTGCTTCCACCGCGCGACTGCGATGCGCGGCCGCGGCGCCGACCGCGCAGATGGCGGTGTAGATCAGCATGGAGACGGGGGCCCTCGCGATCGCGCCGTCCAGTAGCCCTGCTCCTCCGGCCCCGAACGCCAGATCGATCGACCTGGCCGCCAGACTGTGCAGCGGCGCGATGAGGAAGCCCGCAACCGAGAGGGCGGCGAAGGCGAGCGGGCCGGCGCCGAACCGCCGCAGGAGCAACCACACCAAAGCGGCGACCGGCAGCCAAAGGCCATAGACCGCGCCCTGCCACCGCAGAGACTCCGCCAAGCCCAGATCCCCGTCCGATCCACGGCGCAGGAACCACGCGGCGCAGACGGTGGTCACGACATAGCTATAGGCCGTGAACACCGCGACCCAACCGGGGGTGCTGATCTGGTTCAGGCGAAGGCCGGGGCCGTCCGACGGCGCCGGCGGACGATCAGGACGGCGATCCAGATCACCGTTACCGTCTGGAACAGGATGGTCGGCCAGAGCTGGCTCCATGGCGTGGGAAGGAAGGTCAGGAAGTTGCCCGAGAAGGCCGACAGCACCGCGCCGTACGCGCCCAGCATCTTGGTCAGGTGCTCATAGTTCCACAGGTTGGGCGAGAAGGGCCAGTCCGTGGGGCGCGCAAACCGCCACAGATCCCAGCCGCCGTAAACCAGCGCGCCGTAGGCCAGCGCCGACGAGACCGCAGCCAGATTGCCTGTCCTTCCCGTCATGACGAGAACGAGGACCCATACGCCTGTAGCGACCACGCCCGTCGTCACAATCCAGTCGAGCGGACCGGCGCGGTCTGCGGAGCGCAGATCGGGGCGTTTGCGCCGCAGCACCCGCAGCCCCGAGAACAGCGTCATGGTCGCCGTCGCCGACAGGGCGAGGAAGTAGGGACTGAACCTCAGCGCCGTCATCAGCCAGGCGCAGGCCAGCAGGGTGGCCATCAGGCCGGCGAAGACGCGGCCGCTGAGCCGATGCGCCTGCGAACCCTTTCGGGTCAGAATGGGCGCGAGCCCGACCGCCGAGGCGGCGAGGCCGCAGCTGATGTGCAGGACGAGGGTGGGGGTGAAAATCCATGACATGCGCCGACGCTGCCGGCGCTGGCGGTCAGCGTCGAGCGATCCGGGACGAAGCGCGGCGCGCGGGGACGAAGCCCGGAAGGCCAGCAGCGCACAGCAAGCCATGCGACGCCCAAGGCACGGGGACCGCGGCGGCTGTCGAAACTAGATCGCGAAGCTGACGCCGCAGCCGCAACTGGACGCGGCGTTCGGGTTGCGCACCACGAACTGGGCGCCGGCCAGGTCGTCGATAAAGGCGACCTCCGAGCCCTTGAGGAAGGGCAGTGAGACGGGATCGACCAGAGCGGTCTGTCCCTCGTTTTCTATGCGGATGTCGTCCGCGTCAGCCGCCTCGACCAGTTCGAACCGGTACTGGAACCCCGAACACCCGCCGCCATCGACCGCTACGCGAAGCATCTGGGCACGACCTTCGAGTTCGCCGAGATACGCAAGGCGCCGGGCGGCGCTCTCGGACAGCCGAAGGCCGTGACCGCCCGCGGAGGGCGATATCTGGAAGGGGGACGCTGATTGGACGCTGCTCACGGCCGTCTATATGAGGCGCGGGCGGGCCGGCGCAAAGGCCCTGCGATCGAATGAGCCGATGTTGATCCCCGAACGCGCACCCTGGGCCGAATATCCCGAGCACAGCCGGGGCCGGCTGACGCCGGAACCGATCAGCCGCACGCGGAACGCGTACGCGCGCGATCGGGACCGCATCATCCACGCCACCGCCTTCCGACGGTTGAAGGAGAAGACGCAGGTCTTCGTGGCCCACGAGGGCGATCACTACCGGACGCGCCTGACGCACAGCCTCGAGGTCGCGCAGATCGCCCGGTCGATCGCCCATGCCCTCAGGCTGGATACGGATCTGGCAGAGACCGTGGCCCTTGCGCACGATCTGGGCCACCCCCCGTTCGGCCATGCCGGCGAAGACGAACTGCAGGCCCGGATGGAGCCCTGGGGCGGCTTCGACCACAACGTCCAGACTTTCCGCGTCGTGACGAAGCTGGAAGAGCGCTACCCCCAGTTTGACGGCCTCAACCTCAGCTGGGAGACGGTCGAGGGCGTGGTCAAGCACAACGGTCCGGTCGCGCACCGTCTGGAGGAGCCGGCGTGGAAGGCCATCGCAGACTATGCGCCCGCCTGGGATTTGCGCCTCGGAACGTTTGCCTCACTGGAAGCGCAGGCGGCCGCCATCGCCGATGACATCGCCTACAATAATCACGACGTGGACGACGGTGTGCAGGCGGGCCTGTTCACCCTCGACGATCTGGCCGACGTGCCGCTGATCGGCCCGGTCCTGCGAGGCGTGCGGAAGGACTGGCCCGCAATCGACGAGCGGATGATCCGGATCGAGGCCGTGCGGCGGATGATCGGGGCCATGGTCGAGGACGTGCTGGCCGAGACGGAACGGCGACTGGACGAGGCGCGCATTCGTTCGACGGAGGACGTCCGCACGGCGAGCCGGATGCTGGTCGCCTTTTCACCGGCGATGCTGGCCGATCTCGGCGTACTCCGGAAATTCCTCTTCGAACGGATGTACCGCCACTATCGCGTCAACCGCACGCGCAGTCAGGCGCGGCGAATCCTGGCCGAGATGTTCGACCTGTTCATGGCCGAGCCGGACACGATGCCGCCGGAGTGGTCAGTCCGCGCAGTCGTCGCCGATGAGGCGAAACGCGCCCGGGCCGTATGCGACTACATCGCCGGAATGACGGATCGGTTCGCCATCGAGGAACACCGGAAGCTGTTCAGCCTCGACCTCGCGCTGGACCTGTAGGGGCCCGCTCATCCCGCGCCTGAAAAAGGACTCCGACCGCGATACACTGTCGGTCCGCGCATCGATTCGCGTGGACGGACGAGAGGCGGCCATGTCCCACGAAGATCCCTACCACCCCAACCAGGGCCGCGACCGGGGCGCCTATACGCCGCCGACGGACGACGATCTGCCTTTCAACCGCGGCGGCTATGACCCGCGCCGCGAGAGAGGCGGCGGAGGCGGGGGCGGCGGCAAGGGACCGCCGGTGACGCTGATCATCTCGGCGGTTGTCCTGTTGCTGCTGATTGTGGCCGTGGCGGTCTATTACCGCGCCGGCCCCCGCTCCTCGAACGACGCCCCGCCTGCCATCGGAACCCCTCTCGGCGACGTGAAGGCCGAGGTTCCGCTCGAGGCCCAACCGGTCGATCCGGAAGCCGGGATCGACGTCTATGCCGAAGCAGAGGCGGGGACGGAAATCCCGACCTTCACCCCGCCGCCGGAAGTGGTTCAGCCGCGACCGGCCCCCGCAGCCGCCGCGCCGCCTGCGCCGGTCGCGGTCGCCCCCCGTCCCGCGCCGGTGACGCCGCCGCCGGCCAAGACCGAGCCCCGTCCTGCGCCCGCCGTCGGCGGCGCTTCGGCCGTGCAGATCGGCGCATTCTCGACACCCGGTCTCGCCGATCGCGAGTTCGCAGCCGTGCTGGCCCGGTACCCCCAGTTCACCGGAGGAGCCGACAAACGCGTGCAGGAAGTGACCGCCTCAAATGGCTCGACCGTTTACCGCACCACCGTCACAGGCCTGAGCCGCGATCAGGCCACCGGCCTGTGCAACGCCATCAAGGCGGGCGGCGGCGACTGTTTCGTGCGGTGACCAGCGCGTGACCTCGGCGGCGATCTACGGCTGTAGCGGCCACCGGCTGACCGAGGCTGAGCGGGCCTTCTTCGCCGAGGCCCGGCCTTGGGGTTTCATCCTGTTCCGCCGCAACATCGACAGTCCGGACCAGGCCCGGGCCCTGACCAGCGAACTGCGCGACAGCATCGGCGACGACGCCTGCCCGATCCTGATCGATCAGGAAGGCGGGCGGGTGCAGCGGATGGGCCCGCCGCACTGGCCCAAATACCCGCCGGGCGAGGCCTATATGACGGCGGTCAACGATCCGCTGTCGCCGCGCGAACTGGTGCGGCTCGGCGCCCGGCTGATGGCGCATGATTTGAAGGCCGTAGGGATCAACGTCGACTGCATTCCTGTGCTCGATGTCCCCGTACCGGGCGCTCACGACATCATCGGCGACCGCGCCTACGCCCGCGATCCGATGACCGTAGCGCAGCTGGGGCGGGCGGCGGCCGAGGGTCTGCTGGCTGGCGGGGTGCTGCCGGTGATCAAGCACGTGCCGGGCCACGGGCGGGCCTTCGCCGACAGCCACCATGACCTGCCGGTGGTCCATGCGGATCTGCCCACCCTCGACGGCTGGGACTTCGCGCCGTTCAAGGCGCTGTCAGACATGCCTCTGGCCATGACGGCCCATGTCGTATTCGACGCCGTCGACCCGAAACGGCCGGCCACGACGTCGAAGAAGGCTGTCCGCCTGATTCGTGATCATCTCGGCTTCGACGGCCTGATCATAACCGACGACCTGTCGATGAAGGCGCTTTCCGGAAGCCTGCGCGAGCGGGCCGAGGCCGCTCTGAAGGCCGGCTGCGACGTGGTCCTGCACTGCAACGGCGATCTCGACGAGATGCGGCAGGTGGCGGACGGCGTCGGCAGGCTGAAGGGACGGGCGGCGAAGCGGGCGGAGGCGGCGATGGCGCGCATCGTACATACGCCGGAACCACTGGACGAGCCCGCGGCGCGGGCCCGGTTTGCCGAGCTGATGGGTGGAAGGCTCGACGCCTCTATGGGGCCTGACGTGGGAGAGGCGCAGGCCGGATGACCGACGCCTTTCAGCCGAATCTGGACTTCAGCGCGGTCGATCAGGCCGAGGCCCATGAGGCCTTCGTTGTCGATCTGGAAGGTTATGAGGGCCCGCTGCACGTCCTGCTGGCGCTGGCGCGGACGCAGAAGGTCGATCTGCTGAAGCTGTCGATCACGAAGCTGGCCGAACAGTATCTGGCCTTCGTGCACGAGGCCCGGCGACGCAACTTCTCGCTGGCGGCGGACTATCTGGTGATGGCGTCATGGCTGGCCTACCTCAAGTCGCGCCTGCTCCTCCCGCGTACCGAAAAGAAGGGCGAGGAGCCGCCTGCGGAGGAGATGGCCGCCGCTCTGGCCTTCCGGCTGCAGAAGCTGGAGGCGATGCGCAAAGCGGTCGAGGCGATCACCAGCCGGCCCCGGCTGAAGCGCGACGTCTTCACCCGCGGCGACCCGGAGGCGACAGTGATCGTCCCGTCCAATCGCGTCGACGCCAGCCTGTACGAACTTATGGCCGCATATGTGACGCAGCGTCGCCGCGAAGGCCAACGGCAGTACAATCCCGGCCAGAGGGTCGAGGCCTTCGGCCTCGAGGCGGCCCGCGAATGGCTGCGGGACGTTCTGCCCCGACTGGAACAGTGGACGCCGTTGGACAAGGTCGCGCCCGCCCGCGCCGCCGCCGATGGCCCGACACAGGCCAGCTTTACCGCATCCACCCTGTCGGCCAGCCTGGAGCTGGTGAAGGAGGGGGCGATGGACGTGAAACAGGCCGGGGCCTTCGCCGATCTGTATCTGAAGCGCCGCGGCAGGGGTCAGCCGCTGGAACTGGTCCCGTGATCCAGTTCGCCCCCGATCACGCGGAGATCGAGCGCCGCGTCGAGGCGCTGCTGTTCGCCGCGGCGGGACCGCTCACGGCCGCCGAGATCGCGCGCCGGCTCCCGGAGGGGGCCGATGTCGGTGGAGCCATTTCGGCGCTGCGCGACCGGTATCATGGGCGCGGCGTGGAACTCGAGTGCGTGGCCGACCGCTGGCGATTCCGCACGGCGCCCGACCTCGGCTTCCTGATGACCGAGGAACGCGAAGAGCCGCGCCGCCTGTCGAAGGCCGCGCTCGAGACGCTCGCGATCATCGCCTATCACCAGCCTTGCACCCGTGCGGAGATCGAAAGCGTACGCGGGGTTTCCCTGTCGAGGGGCACGCTCGATCTGCTTCTGGAGATGGGATTCGTCAGGCTGAAGGGCCGCCGCCGCACGCCGGGCCGCCCGGTCACCTACGCGACCGCCGACCGCTTCCTCGAACACTTCAGCCTGTCCAGCCTGTACGACCTGCCCGGCGTGCAGGAGATGAAGGCGGCGGGCCTGCTGGACCTGTCCATCCCTGTCGGCTTCGAGGTCCCGGACCCGACCCGCGCCGACAGCGCCGACGACGACCCGCTGCTGCCGGGCGACGCGGATGCGCCGGAGTTCGCGCAGGATTTCGTGGCTGAGGACTGAAGAGGGGGCAAGGGGTAAAACGGACTGATGCAATCCGCATCCGGCCTTGCTAATCGGCTGGGATGATCGCTCGCCTCCGTCCCGTTCCATTCGACCTTGGCCCCGTCCACTTCGTGGGCATCGGCGGCATCGGCATGAGCGGCATCGCCGAGATCATGCTCAAGATCGGCTATTCGGTGCAGGGCTCGGACGCCAAGGCCAGCGCCAATACCGAACGGCTGGAACGGCTGGGCGCGCGCATCTTCATCGGCCATGACGCCGCCCACATCGGCGACGGCGTCTCGGCGGTGGTCTTTTCGACGGCGGTCAAGCCGACCAATCCCGAGATGATGATCGCCCGCGAGCGCCGCATCCCGCTGGTGCGCCGCGCGGAGATGCTGGCCGAACTGATGCGGCTGCAGTTCTCGATCGCGGTTGGCGGCACCCACGGCAAGACCACCACGACATCGATGGTCGCGGCCATCCTCGACGCCGGCGGGCTGGACCCGACGGTCGTCAACGGCGGCATCATCAACGCCTATGGCACCAACGCCAAGGTCGGCGACGGCGACTGGATCGTGGTCGAGGCCGACGAAAGCGACGGCAGCTTCCTGCGCCTGAAATCCACCGTGGCCATCGTCACCAACATCGATCCCGAACATCTCGATCACTACGGCGACTTCGACGGCGTGCGGAAGGCGTTCGTGGATTTCGTCGAGAACATCCCCTTCTACGGCTTCGCCGCCGTCTGCCTTGACCACCCCGAGGTGCAGCGGCTGGTCGCCTCGATCGATAACCGCCGGCTGGTGACCTACGGCCTTAACCCGCAGGCGATGGTGCGGGCCGAGAACCTCGACATGGGCGCGGACGGCTGCCGCTTCGACGCGGTGATTCAGGGCCTGGGCCTCGCGGCGCTTGACGAGCCGACCCGCATTGAGGGCCTGCACCTGCCGATGGCGGGTTGGCACAACGTCTCCAATGCGCTGGCCGCCATCGCCGTGGCGCGCGAACTGGACGTGTCGGACGAGGCCATCAAGGCCGGGCTGGCCGGGTTTGGCGGGGTGCGGCGGCGCTTCACCACCACGGGCGTCGTGAACGGCGTCCGCATCGTCGACGATTATGGCCACCACCCGGTCGAGATCGCCGCGGTGCTCAAGGCCGCCCGGCAGGTGGCCCAGAATGCCGAAGGGAACGGCCGGGTCATCGCGGTGGTCCAGCCGCACCGCTTCACCCGCTTACGCGACCTGATGGAGGAGTTCTCGACCTGCTTCTCGGACGCTGACGCCGTCATCGTGGCTGACGTCTATACCGCCGGGGAGACGCCGATCGAGGGGATCGACAAGGACGCGCTGGTCGAGGGCATCCGCCGGTTCGGCCACAGATCGGTGCAGGCGCTGGAGAGCGTGGAGGCTTTGCCGGCCGTTATCGCAGCCGATACGAAGGCCGGCGATCTGGTGGTGCTGCTTGGGGCCGGGGAC
>DASRWP010000266.1:0-5780 GCA_035654535.1 Brevundimonas sp. | reverse complement strand
GTGATCACGGAGCCGGGCGCGAACACCGCTTCCGCGCTGTCGTCATGGGTCACGACCATCCGGCCCCCGATCCAGCGGAAGCGGAAGGGCACGAGCGTCCGCCCGGGGTACATCTGTGCGACGATCGGGTCCGTGCTGTTGTAGGGGCTCGGATAGGTGTGACCGCACCGGACCGCCGCGGTCGTCCGGGTCAGGACGAGTAGGCGGTCAGGGAACGCCGCCGTCCCCAGCCACGCCCGCTCAAGCGCCGTCAGCCGGTCTTCGATCTGGCCAGGCGTGTTGTAGCGGTAGAGGCCGGGATGCAGCGTCTCCCACGCCTGCCGGAGCAGGGCGACGTCGCCCCGCAGATCGCCCTGTGTCGGTTGGGCCCCGACCGGACCGGCGGCAGCGGCGAGCGCGGCTCCGGCCGACAGGTGGATCAGGTTGCGGCGGGTCAGGGCGGTCATGCGGCTCTCCATCGAGACCGCAGGGTGACTGCCTTCAGGGCGCGGCGCGCCTCAACTCCGCGGCGGGTGACAGATAATCGGGATTTGAGACGCCGCGCCGCCAGACGGAGGGAGCCATGCCGTAGCGGGCGCGGAACGCGCGGTTGAAGCTGGCCTTGGAGGCGAAGCCCATGTCGAACGCCAGCTCAAGCAGGTCGGCGCCGGAGCCGGCCGACAGGGCGTCGGCCACGCCCTCGGCGCGCAGACCGTTGATGAAGGTGGAGAAGTTCACCCCGAGGCCGAGATTGATCGCGCGCGACAGACGGCCCGTGTTCGTGCCCAGCCGCCGCGCCAGAACCGCGAGTGACAATTCCGGCTCGCGCCACCAGCCTGCAACCCGGGTGCGCTCCAGCACGTCGGCCCCGAGCGCAGTCCAGTCGGTCTCCGCGGGCGAGCTGATCTCCACCGCCTTCAGGGGCGCGAAGCCGAGGCCCGCGTGACGCCAGCCCTCGACCCCCAGGTAGAGGCCGATGACGCCGAAGGACAGGTGCAGCCAGAAGAAGCCGAAATAGTTCGGCCCGGCGGTCGCCAGCCCCCACGCCTGCCACGCCACCCAGACGACAGTCGCCAGCGCCATGGCCCCCAGAACCCGCGCCAGCCAGCGGGCGGCGAACCGGTCGTCGTCGCTCCGCTCGTCGGCCAGACGCCGCCGGTAGTCGTTGAGCAGGCGCAGCGCCGCCAGCGCGTAGGCCACCAGCCCCACGGCGACGCCAGCGGCCACCGCCGGACCGACCCAGGGCCCATCCACCCGATCGCCCCACGCCATCTTGGCGTCGAGCGGCAGCAGGAAGGCGCAGGCGAGGTAGGCCAGCTGAATCAGGCCCGGCGCGAGATGGAGGAGCCAGCGCCCGGGCAGTCGCCCCAGAACCAGACGGTGCGTATAGCCGTACAGAAGCGGGGCGAGGAAAAGCGGCAAGGCCAACGGCGCGAAGGTCAGCCACATCCACGCGTCGTAAAAGCCCGCGAAGCCGATCGTGTAGGGCGTCATGACGCCGACGACGACCATCAGAAACGTCGCGAGGATGCGGTTGGCGGCGCGATTCAGCGGTTGGACCCACAGCGCCGCGGACAGGACCGCCAGCTGCACGCTGAGCGTCAGCAGCAGCGCCGTTCGCCAGCCGAAGACAAGGTCAGCGTCCACCATCGGGAGACGCTAGCCCGCGTTCGGTATTTCGAGAATGGTCTAGTTGCCGCCGACGTTGGTGCGGGCGGAGGCCATCAGGGTCGCCTGGCTGGGCTGGCGGTCCCACGAGGGCGGGCAGCCTTCGAAACGGCCGGCGTCGACGATGGTCAGGCGGCGCTGGTTGAAGCGCATGGCCGGCTGCATCGAGCCGCGGCCGTGGCCGGTGTAGAGGTCGATCTTCTGACCCTTGATCGCGCCGCCGGTGTCGGAGGCGTACCAGTAGCCGTCGTGGATCGAGCCGTCGGCCATGCGCATGCCGACCGTCTCGCGGATGAACACGCGGGTGCGGCGCGGGATGTAGCGCGGGTCGGTGGCGATCGTGCGCATCGCGATCGGGCGGCAGCCCAGGCTGTCGTTGCCCGTCGCTCCGCCGCCGCCTGCATGGTAGAGGTTGACGCGAGCGCTCCAGTCGGCGTCCTCCGCCATCAGGGCCTGCTGTTCGGCTGTCATGGCCGGTTCGCCGCTGCTGGAACCTTCATCCACCCGGGGGGTTGATTCGACGACCCGATCGGCCGCGACCGCGGCTTCGTAGGATATCGGATCATCAACCGCCTGAACCTGGGCGGGGAAGAGCGTCGCCGTAAATACGGCGAGTGCAGCGGCTTTGCCGAGCATGGATCAGACTCACGGAAGCGCCGGCCCCGTACGCGTCCGACGCCGGCCTTGTCGGTTCCAAATGTGGCAAAAACCAGACATGATGCACGCGGTGCGACCGTCTGTCCGGTTCGCCGGTGGATAAGTCGAGCTTGCGAGGAGCAGTGAGAGTCACTGCTGATCAACCGCTGCATTTCCGGCAGCTGTATTCGCAGATCAAGAACACTTTGCTGGGGCGTTATGCTTACTGTTTTCGGAGATATTCGTTCGGGTAACTGCTTGAAGGTCAAGTGGCTGCTCGACCATCTGAAGCGTGATTATCGATGGGTCGAAACGGACGTCATGTCCGGGGCCACGCGATCCACAGAATTCCTCGCCATGAATCCGGCAGGGCAGGTTCCGGCCGTGGTTCTCGACGACGGTCGCGCACTCGCGCAGTCGAACGCCATCATCGGCTGGCTCGGCGAAGGGACGGACTTCATCCCCTCCGAACCCTGGCTGCGCGCGCGGATGTACGAATGGCTGTTCTGGGAGCAGTACAGCCACGAACCGTATGTCGCCGTGGCGCGGTTCCAGCGCGCCTTCCTCGGCAAGTCGGCGGACGAGGTTGAGCCGCGCCTGATGGAGCGGGGCCATGCGGCGCTCGCCCGGATGGAAGCGGCCCTGACGGGAGCAGACTGGCTGGTGGGCGACTCGCCGAGTCTCGCCGACCTGGCGCTGGTCGCCTACACCCGTGTGGCGCCTGAAGGCGGGTTCGGGCTCGATGGCTATCCCGCGGTCCGTCGATGGATCAGGCGGGTGGAGGCGGCCTTCGGGATCGGGTAAGCCGATCCGGCAAGTTCGCCGGAGCATCCCATGAAGCGTATCGTCGTCGCCGCCCTCGCCCTCGTCGCCGCAGCCGGCGTTGGGCTGCAGGCCTCCGCCTGGGGCAACACCGGCCACAGGCTGATCGGCGTTGCGGCCGTCCGGGGGCTGCCGGCAGATCTGCCGGCCTTCCTGCGCACCCCGGGCGCGGCGGCCGAGATCGGCGAACTGGCGCGCGAGCCGGACCGCACCAAAGGCGGCGGGCAGCCGCATGACCGCGAGCGCGACACGGCCCACTTCGTCGACATGATCGACGACGGCCGCATCATGACCGAGCGGGGGATGTCGATCGACGCCCTGCCGCGGCTGAAGTCCGAATACGACGCGGCGCTGCTGGCGGCGGGGATCGAGGTCGATGACGCAGGCTACCTGCCTTACGCCATCATGGACGGCTATCAGCAGCTGGTCCGCGACCTCGCCACTTGGCGGGTGCTGAACGCCGCCGAGGCGCGTGAAGGAGATCCCGGCAAGCGGGCCTGGTACCGCGAGGACCGCCTCCGCCGCGAGGCCCTGATCCTGCGCGACATCGGTTATCTGGCCCACTACGTCGGCGACGGCTCGCAGCCGCACCACACGACGATCCACTACAACGGCTGGAACCGCGACACGCCCAATCCCGAGGGCTTCACCACCTCGCGCCAGACCCACGGCGCGTTTGAGGGCGCCTTCACCGCCCGGGTCGCGCGCCTGGACACGGTCGAGCGCGGCATGACGGCCCCGGCGCTGGATGGCTTCGACCTGCGCGCCCGGGTGCCCGCCTACCTGAAGACCACGCTGGCGCAGGTGACGCCCTTTTATGCGCTGGAGAAGGCCGGCGGTTTCGCCGAGACCGACCCCCGCGGCGCCGCCTTCGTCGCCGCTCGGCTGTCCGCGGGCGCTTCGGAGCTGCGGGACCTGATCACCCTGGCCTGGCGCGACGCCGCCGACGACGCGATCGGCTGGCCCGCGGTCAAGGTGGCCGAGGTCGAGGCCGGCGCCGCCGACCCGTGGCTGGCGATGTACGGCGACGACTGAGCGCTGCACGTGCCTGACGTGACCCCGCCCGTCGTCATTCTCGACAAGCCGCAGATGGCGGAGAACATCGGCTCGGTCGCACGGGTCATGGCCAATTTCGGCCTCTCGCAGCTGCGGCTGGTCAGCCCGCGCGACGGTTGGCCGCTTGAGCGGGCGTGGGCGACGGCCTCGGGCGCCGACTGGGTGCTGGAGGACGTCGCGGTGTTCGGCACGGTCGCCGACGCCGTCGCCGATCTGAACACCGTCTATTCCGCCACGGCCCGGCCGCGCGAGACGCGGCTGCCGGTGCGCACCCCGCGGGAGACAGCGCGGCTGCTCTACGATGATCGCGCCTCAGGGCTCGGCGTGGGTCTGCTGTTCGGGGCCGAGCGGTCGGGGCTTGAGACCTCGGACATCGCCCTGACGCAAGGCATCGTCACCATCCCGATCGATCCCCGCCACCAGTCGCTGAATCTGGCGCAGGCGGTGGCCATCAACGCCTACGAGTGGCGCACCCTGATCCTGGACGCGCCCCCGCCGGCCTTCCGCGCGGGCGAGCCGCCGGCCCCGGGCGCGCTGATGCTGGGCATGTACGAGCATCTGGAGCGGGAGCTGGACGACAGCGGCTTCTTTCATCCGCCAGAGAAGCGCCCCTCGATGGTCCAGAACCTGCGGGTCATGCTGGGCCGCGCCGCCTTCACCGAGCAGGAGGCAGCGACGTTCCGGGGGGTGATAACGGCGCTGTCGAAGGGGCGAGGGCGGGTGCTGGCGCGGCTGGCGGCGAAGCGGGGCGGGGAAGGCTAGGTGCATCCCCATTTCCGCCCGTCATCCTCGGGCTTGACCCGAGGATCAGACGTTGAACCTCGCCGGTCTTTGGCGACGGCCATGAACTGTCGGCTCCGCATCATCTGACGGAGCACCGGATGGTCTGATCCTCCGGTCGAGCCCGAGGATGACGGCGTCAGGGAAAGGGGCCTCACAGCTCCCTGACAAACGCGGGCACCACCTCCGTGGCCGGCCCGTAGCGGCCTTCGTCGAACAGGCTGCGGCCAAACGACGGTTCGAGGTTCAGCTCGACCGTCCGGGCCCCGGTCATCCCGGCGCGATGGACGTAGCTGGCCGCCGGGTACACCGACCCGGACGTACCGATCGAGACGAACAGGTCGCAGCGCGCGATGGCGGCCTCGATCCGGTCGGTGTGCAGCGGGAATTCGCCGAACCAGACGATGTGTGGGCGCAGACGGCCACGCGGGTGGAAGGGCGACGGCTCGGCCGGGGCGAGGTCGCCGGGCCAGTCGCAGACCCGGCCGCTCATGGTGCACTGCGCCTTCAGCAGCTCGCCGTGCATGTGGATCAGCTCGAAACCGGGCGCCGGGCGGACAGCGGCGTGGGCGCGGTCGTGCAGGTCGTCGACGTTCTGGGTGACCAGCAGGAAATCACCCTGCCAGCGGGCGGCGAGTTCGGCGAGGGCGAGGTGGGCGGCGTTCGGCTTCACCTCGGGCAACTGGCGGCGGCGCTGGTTGTAGAAGTCCTGCACCAGCGCCGGGTCGCGGGCAAAGGCCTCGGGCGTGGCGACGTCCTCTATGCGATGGCCCAGCCACAGCCCGTCAGCGGCGCGGAACGTGGGCACGCCCGACTCGGCCGAGATGCCGGAACCGGTC
>DASRWP010000265.1:0-4566 GCA_035654535.1 Brevundimonas sp. | reverse complement strand
CGGCATTACCAACGGCGGCCTGATGCTGCTGGCGCCTCGCCCCCAGCCATCCGAGCTTCAGATCTTCACGGTGTCGGCCGGCCTGTCGCCCCTCGCCAGCCTCGACGTGCGGGGATGAGAGCGACGTGGCGATCCATCGCCATCACCGCCGCTTTGGCGGCGCTCGCAAGCGGAGCTGCGACCTGGGCGAGCGCGACCTGGATGATGCGGGAGCGCCAGCCCCCCAGCCTGCACAGTGTCGTTCATGGCCAGCTTGATTTGAGCGCGGATCAGGATCGCAGGCTGGAGGCAATTGAAGAACGCTTCGCCACGCGTCGCCCGGTGCTGGAAGCAGAGGTCCGCGCCGCCAACCGGGAACTGGCCGCCGCCTTCGCCGCGAGCGACGGAGACACCCCTGCAGTCCAGGCTGCCGTCGATCGTTTCCATGCAGCTATGGGCGATCTGCAGAAGGCGACGATCACCCATGTCTTCGAAATGCGGGCGGTGTTGACCCCGGCGCAGGCCGAGGTGTTCGACGCAGCCGTTGTCGACGCCCTGCACGAAGACGGCGGCTAAGCGCGGCAGTGGGGGCCGAGCAGAGCATCGAGACGCGGGCCGCGGGCGGAGACCGGGCAGCGTTCACCGCTTTGATGACCACGACAAAGGCCGACCTCTACCGCTTCGTCCGACGCTACGTCGGCGACGAAGCCGAGGCACACGATGTGCTGCAGGAAGCCTACGCCTCGGCTTGGCTGGCCTTGCGACGGTATGATCCCGCCCGACCTTTCGACGTCTGGCTGCGCTCCATCGCTCTCAACAAGTGCCGGGACTGGAGCCGGCGACGCGCTGTTCGGCGGGTTGTGCGTGGTGTGATGGGGCTCGATGCTGCCGAGGCGACCGCGGTAGGCGATGACGCGCCATCGGCCGAGCACCGGATCGACGACCGCCGCAAGGCAGAGGCGCTGCAACGCGCGCTGTCCGAACTGCCGGACGCGCTGAAGGCTCCGCTGCTACTCGCCACTCTCGAAGGCCGGTCGCATGCCGAGATCGCCTCTATCCTGTGCATCACACCTAAGGCCGTGGAAACGCGGATCGCGCGCGCCCGCAAGAGGCTGGCTGAAGCCTTTGCGTGAGCCGGACGGCGAAGACGCTTGAACTTGCCGTGACGCGGAGGTGCACAACGCCGCGGCCACGCGGCCTGTGGCGACCTGACGCAAGGGATGCGGCGCCGTTATGCGTATTTGAACGAACCGCCGAATAATCGGCGAAGGATTTCACTGTTGATGTCGACCCCACGCCTTGATCGCCGAATGCTTCTCCGTGGCGCCGCCGCCGGCGGCGGCTTGCTGGGACTGCAAGGCCTGCTGCCCGCTTGGGCCCAGTCAGGATCGGTGGGTCTTCGGTCGGAGTTGCCAACGCTCACGGGACCGAACATTGACCTGACCGTCGGCCACTCACCGTTCACTGTCGGCGGACGCACCGGCCATGCCGTGACTATCAACGGGGTTCTGCCGGCGCCATTGCTGCGCCTGCGGGAGGGACAGACCGTCCGGCTATCCGTCGCCAATACTCTCGACGAGGACACCTCGATCCACTGGCACGGCTTGCTGGTGCCGTTCCAGATGGACGGCGTGCCGGGCATCAGCTTCCCCGGCATCAAGGCACGCGAGACCTTCGTCTACGAGTTCCCGATCAAGCAGTCCGGCACCTTTTGGTATCACAGCCACTCCAACCTTCAGGAGGCGATGGGCCACTACGGGCCGATCGTCATCGACCCGGCTGGAGTCGATCCGGTCGCCTACGATCGCGAGCATGTGCTGGTCCTGTCGGACTGGAGTTTCATGCATCCGCACGAGATCCTGTCCAAGCTGAAGAAGAGCCCCGGCTACTTCAATCAGCAGCGGACTACGCTGTCCGGCCTCGTGGACGGCAGCGACCGCATGAGTCTCGAGGAGCGGCGCATGTGGGGCCAGATGCGCATGGACCCGCGCGACATCCTCGACGTCAACGGCACCACCTACACCTATCTGGTCAACGGCCACGGCCCGGAGGAAAACTGGACCGGCCTGTTCCGCCCGGGCGAGCGGGTGCGGCTGCGGATTATCAACGCATCGGCGATGTCAATCTTCAACGTTCGCATCCCAGGGCTTCCGATGACGGTTGTCCAAGCCGACGGCGAAAACGTGCGCCCTGTCGAGACCGACGAGTTCCAAATCGCCGTGGCTGAGACCTACGACGTCATCGTCCGGCCGATCGAGGACCGCGCCTACACGATCGTCTCGGAGGCCATCGACCGCTCGGGGATGGGCCGGGCGACCCTGGCGCCGCGTCTTGGCATGACCGCAGAGGTCCCACCGCTGCGCGAGGTTCCGAACCTCACCATGCGCGACATGGGGATGGGTGAGATGGATCATGGCTCGATGGGCGGCATGGATCACGGAGCCATGGCCGGCATGGATCATGGAGCGCCCGCCAACGCGGCGCAGGCCCACGACATGGCCGGCATGAATATGCGGGATCCCGACAATGCGCCGCCGGACATGGCGGTGGGGGTCGGCGTCGATGCGATCGCCATGGATCCCGCCAACCGCCTCGGCGAGCGGCCGACCGGTCTCACGAACGTCGACCACCGCGTCCTCGTCTACACCGACCTCGTGTCGCTGCAGCCAAACAAGGACCAGCGTCCGCCGTCCCGGACCATGGAAATCCACCTGACGGGCAATATGGAGCGGTTCATGTGGGGCTTCGACGGCCGCAAATTCAGCGAGCTGGTCGAGCCGATCCGTTTCGAACGCAACGAACGCGTGCGGGTGACCCTGGTGAACGACACCATGATGGCCCACCCTATCCACCTGCACGGCCATTTCTTCGAACTGGTGACCGGCGGCCCCGCCGGGCATCAGCCCCTGAAGCACACGGTCAACGTCGCGCCCGGCGGCAAGGTGACCTTCGACCTGACCGCCGACGCGCCGGGCGACTGGGCGTTCCACTGCCACATGCTGATGCACATGCACGCCGGCATGTTCAACGTCGTGACGGTGCGGCCCATGGACGGAGCCGCGTCATGAACCGCCTCGCCGTCGCCCTCGCTCCGCTGATCCTCGCCGCCGGTGCCTTCGGCGCCCAGGCCCAGGATCCGCATGCGGGCCACGTCATGCCGGCAACCCCGGAGCCGAGGCCCGCGCCCAATCCGGTCGCCATGCCTCAAACGCCCGCACGGCCACCAGCGCAGGACCCGCACGCGGGTCATGTCATGCCGCCCGCACAAACGCCGCCCGCAGCCGATCCTCATGCGGGCCATCAGATGCCGGCCCGGCCCGCGACCGTGGATCCCCATGCGGGTCACAACATGCCGAGCCCGGCGCCGGCCCAGCTGGACCCCCACGCGGGGCATGACATGTCCACCATGGCTGCCCCTCAGGCTGATCCTCACGCCGGGCATGACATGTCGATGATGAGCATAGGTCCCCCGGACGTGCCGACCAGCGCCGACAATCCCGGCCGTCCGTCGGAAGCGCCCGTTCCCCCCGCTTCTCTGAGCGGCCCGCCACACGCCGCCGATCTCGTCTTCGGCGCCGAGGCGATGGCCGCTTCTCGCCGGACCCTCGTTCGCGAGAACGGCGACGTCCGCGCCACAGCCGTGATCATCGATCGCCTCGAAGCCGGTTTCGACGATGATGCCGAGGCTTGGCTCTGGGACCTGCAGGGTTGGAGCGGCGGCGACATCAACCGTTTCTGGTGGAAGTCGGAAGGCGAAGGTGACTTTGACGAGGGGCTGGAGGAGGCCGAAATCCAGGCGCTCTACGGCCGCGCCGTGACGCCCTTCTGGGATGTGCAGGCCGGCGTGCGTCAGGACTTCCGCCCCGACGGTGAGGACACCAGCCATCTGGTGCTCGGCCTCCAAGGAGTCGCACCCCACTGGTGGGAGATCGACGCCGCCGCCTTCCTCTCAAACGAGGGCGACCTGACCGCCCGCGTCGAGGCCGAATACGACCAGCGCATCACCCAGCGCCTGATCCTTCAACCACGCCTCGAAATCGACGCTTCGGCCAGCGATATTCCGGAACTGGAGATCGGCTCCGGCCTATCCTCGGTCGAGGCGGGCCTGCGGTTGCGCTACGAAATCCGCAAGGAGTTCGCGCCCTATGTCGGCGTCGAGTGGAGCCGTTCGTTCGGCGGCACGGCAGACTACATCGAAGCCCGAGGCGGCGAAGCTGACGACATCCGCTTTGTCGTCGGCCTCAAGGCTTGGTTCTAATTGAAGGAGACTATCCCATGATCCGCACACTCGTCCTCACCGCTGCCGTCGGGTTCGCCGGCGCAGCCGCTGCCCAAGACCCGCACGCCGGCCACAACATGCCTGCCTCGGCCGCAGCGCCGCAGTCGGGCATCACCACCCTTCCCGCCGAAGGCGCGATGACGCACGGCTCGCCCGAACAGTTCAGCGTGACGTTCCCGCACCCGATGATCCTGAAGACGGTGACCCTGAACGCCGAGGGTAAGGAGCCGATTGTCGTGACTGCACCCGCCGCGCCCGCCGCCGCAACTTTCAGCGTGGCCTTGCCCCGTCTTGCGCCGGGCACCTAC
>DASRWP010000264.1:0-1876 GCA_035654535.1 Brevundimonas sp. | reverse complement strand
CGGCGCCGAGCGTGTACAGGCCCACGCCGAACATCACCCCCAGCGCCGAGGTGATCCAAAGAGAGGCCGCCGTGGTGAGTCCATGAACGGAGAACCCGTCGCGAAAGATCACGCCCGCGCACGGCGTCCTGACGGGGATCGGCTTTCTGTGCGCGGGCGTGATCTTTCGCGACGGGTTCTCCGTTCATGGACTCACCACGGCGGCCTCTCTTTGGATCACCTCGGCGCTGGGGGTGATGTTCGGCGTGGGCCTGTACACGCTCGGCGCCGTCGGCACGGTGCTGACGGCCGCCATCCTCATCGCCCTGCGGCTGGTCAGCAAAAGAATGCCGCACACGGCGATCGTCGACGCCGACATCGTCTGGCGGCTGGGCGATCCCGAGGCAGAAGGGCGGATCGAGGCGCTGCTGAGCGAGATCGACGGCTCCCGGCGCGGCGGCAGGATCGAACTGATCGATGGCGGGGCGGCGGTGCGCCGGCGGTTCCGCCTCGGGCTGAGGGGTGAGCCCGCCCTGAGAGATTTGTCCTCCCGGCTGCAGACGATCGAAGGCGTCACCGGCTATTCGCTCGAGCCACGCGACGATTGAGACGTGACGCCGGATCGCCCCCGGTGCTTGCGGTCCTATGGGCCGGCACACGACAGGAATTGCCCCGGTCATTGTCCGTCAACCTTGTTTGAGGCATGACTGGAACGAATGACGAACGGATCGACTCGAATTCTGGGCCTCGACCCCGGGCTGCGGCGCACCGGGTGGGGCGTTCTCGTGGCCGAGGGCTCGCGGCTGCGCTGGGTTTCGCATGGCGTGGTCACGCCGCCCGAGGCCGCACCGTTCAGCGAGCGGCTGCTGCATCTGTTCGAGGCCTTGACGGCCATCTGCGGCGCGCACGGTTGCGACGAGGCGGCGGTGGAGGAGGTGTTCGTCAACATGAACCCCGCCTCGACGCTCAAGCTGGGCCACGCCCGCGCCGCCGTCATGCTGGCCCCCGCGAAATGCGGCCTGTCGGTCGCCGAATATTCGCCCAACCTGATCAAGAAGTCGGTCGTGGGCGCCGGCCACGCCGACAAGAGCCAGATCGCCTTCATGGTGAAGCGGCTGCTTCCTTCGGCGGGGGATGTGAAGGCGGACGCAGCCGACGCGCTGGCGGTGGCCATCACCCATGCGCAGCTGCGCAAGCGGGCGCTGCTGACGGGGGCGGCGGCGTGATCGGGCGCCTCAGAGGGGTGCTGGCCGAGGTCGAGGCGGATCACTGCCTGATCGACTGCGCCGGCGTCGGCTATGTGGTGGCCTGCGGAGCGCGGACGCTGCAGAGGCTGCCGGCGCCGGGCGACGAGGCGACGCTGCACATCGAGAGCAGCTGGTCGGCCGAAAACGGGCCGCGGCTATACGGCTTTCTCAGCCGCGACGAGCGCCGGGCCTTCACCACCCTGACCGGCATTCAGGGGGTTGGGCCGAAGGCGGCGCTGAGCGTGCTGGACGTGCTCCCTCCGGCCGAACTGGCCGGGGCGGTGGCGCGCGACGACAAGGCGGCGGTGGCCCGGGCGAACGGCGTCGGACCCAAACTGGCGTTGCGGATCGTCACCGAACTGAAGGGCAAGCCGCTGGGGGAGGTAAGCTTTACGCCGGGCGCGATGGGCGGCGCGGCGGTGAGTGCGCCGCCGGTTCCGAGCGTCGCGGGCGAGGCGGTTTCCGCCCTGCTGGGTCTCGGCGTCGCCGAGGTCAACGCCCGGCGGGCGGTCGATCAGGCGCTGATCCGGCTCGGTGAAGAGGCGGAGCTGTCCGCCGTGATCCGCGGCGCCCTGCAGGAGCTGGGGCGGTGAATCCCTCTCTCCGCTCATCCCGGCGAAAGCCGGGACCCAGTGCTTTGGGTGGTGAAC
>DASRWP010000263.1:0-5182 GCA_035654535.1 Brevundimonas sp. | reverse complement strand
GGCCCGAGCTCAGCGAGGTCGAAACCACCTTGGTCAGCGCCAGCATCAACCCGCGCGAAGAGTGGACCTTTCGTCTCGCCGACGGCAGCACCTGGAGGCAGACCGACGCCGGCTCGGTGCAGTTCCGAAACCGGCCCGGTCAGCCCGTCCGAATCCGTCGCGCGGCGATGGGCAGCTTCCTCATGACCGTCGGCGGCAGCCGCGCGATCCGCGCCCAGCGCCAGTAGGCCGGGCCAGCTACTCTGCCGGACGCGCCTTCTCCTCGGCGATCCAGCGGTTCATGCGCTCGTCGAGCAGGGCCAGCGGCAGCGGCCCGTCGACCAGCAGGGCGTCGTGGAAGCGCCGCACGTTGAAGCGATCGCCCAGCTCCCGCTCAGCCCGTGAGCGGATCTCGCGCAGGCGGATTTCGCCGATCTTGTAGGCCGTCGCCTGGCCCGGCCAGCCGATGTAGCGCTGGAGTTCGGTCTCGATGTTGTGCGAGGCCAGGGCCGAGTTGTCGCGGAAGCAGGCGCGGGCCTGTTCGATGTCCCAGCCCAACCAGTGGATGCCGGTGTCCGCCACCAGCCGGCAGGCGCGCCACATCTCATAGCTGAGCCGCCCGAACCGTTCGTAGGGGGTTCGGTAGAACCCCATCTCCTCGCCGAGGAATTCGGCGTACAGGCCCCACCCCTCGGTGAAGGCGGTGACGTTCACGTCCTTGCGGAAGTACGGGCCTTCCTCGGCCTCCTGTGCGAGGGCGATCTGGATGTGGTGTCCGGGCGCCGCTTCGTGCAGCGTCAGAGCCGGCAGCTCGTACAGCGGGCGCTGGTCCAGCCGCGAGGTGTTGACCATGTACCCGCCGGCGATCCCGTTCTCCATCGAGCCCTGGAAGTAGCGACCGGTCGTATAGTTGGCCTCGATCTCGGCCGGCACGGGGCGGACGCCGTAGGGCGTGCGGGGCAGGGTGGCGAACAGGGCAGGCAAACCGTCGTCGGCCCGCTTGGCCATCTCCGACGCCTTCTCCAGCAGCTGCTCGCGGCTGGTGGCGTAGAACTGGGGATCGCTCCGAAGGAAGGCGAGGAACGAGGCGAAATCGCCAGTCCAGCCCGCCGCCTCCATCTCGATCTGCATACGCGCACGGATCCGGGCGACCTCTTGCTGGCCGATCTGATGCACCTCGTCCGGGGTCAGGTCCGTGGTGGTGTAGCCCCGCATCAGGAAGGCGTAGAGGTCGCGCCCGCCGGGACGGTGAACGAGGCCGAGGCTTTCCGGGGCGCGCGGCAGGTAGTCTTCGCGCAGGAAGCGCACCCACTCGCGGCGCTCCGGCATGATCCCCGCGGCGACGGCGCGCGCGGCGCGGGCGCGCAAGGCGGCCTGGTCGGCGGGAGAGATCGAGGCGGGCAGCGTGGCCAGGGGTTTTAGCAGCGGGTCGTTTTCGGGCGTGAGCGCCGCCTCGGGTTCCAGCAGCGACAGGGCGTTCTCGACGATCGAACGGGGCTGGACCAGACCGGCGTCCATGCCGCGCCGCGCGTCTTCCCGCGGATGCCGCCACATGTCGGGCATCGCCTCAAGTCGGGCGACCCAAGCTTCGGCGTCCTGCTTCGTCGCGATGCGGGTGACACTGGCGATATAGGCCATCGACTGACCGGGGCCGCCTTCGGAGTTGAACGCTCCGATACGGCCGCTGTCGAGCGGGATGCGCGCCCGCGACCGCTCCAGCACCCAGCCCAGGAAGGCGTGGTTCAGCCGGTCGTCGTCGCTCAACGAGGCGGCGTCAATCGCCGCGAGCCGGTCCACGAACCCTTTCAGCACCGGCTCCTGCGCCACCTCAAAGGCACGCGAGACGTCCGGCAGGCGCGACTGTGCCTCGCGATCGCCTTCCATCCCCGCCGAGACGGGATCGTTGGCTCGCAGGTAGGCTTCGTAGTCGGCAAGGATGGCGGCCAGCCCGGGGTGGTCGGCGTTGCGGCTCGCGGCAGGCGGCGCCTGCTGCGGGGCGGCCATCGCGGGCGCGGCGACGGTGAGGAGGGCGGCGGCCCCGATGGCGATTACAGACTTCATGGCATCCCCTCGATCAGCGAGAGACTGCATCGGAGCCGAGGCCGCGCGTCAAGCGTCATACCGGGGCTCCATTCAGCCGCAGAGGGCGAAGAAGCTTTCGATTACGGGTCGGGACGCGGGCTGCGGCGCATAGACTTCGCGCGCGTCCCCCCGCCACTGGGCCACCCACCCGACCTGACGGAAGCGCTGGAACACGGGATGGTCCGACCGCGCCTCGGCCGTGAGGAAGACGCCGTCGTGGATCTGGGAGGGTTCAGAAGCGGCCCGGAAACGTTCAGTCGCGGCGCCCGACTGTAGGTGGATCTCGGGCCGGGCGCCCTTGGCCGCGATGCTGCTCAAGGTCAGCTGCCCGGTGGCCCTCGTGCATTCGAGCGCCAGTTTCAGGTCGTCGCTCTCTGCGAGGCCATAGGCCAGTCGCGCGCTACCGTCTTCGGCATAGAAGAATCAGTCGTAACCCTCGACCGGAGACGGCTCCCCGGTTGAGGATAATGGCGGTGCGGCCGGGGGCGGCGCCGTCGCGACCGTGGCGCAGGCGCCGACGGCGACGGTCAAACCAGACAGGACGAGAAGGGCGCGCGTGCGCATAGGCAGGCTCCGGCGATCAGCCCGAGCACAGTTCGGCGAAGCGGCGGAGCTTGGCAAGGTGGGCGCCGGGAACGTCAACGGCGCGGCGCGCTTCACCGACCGTCACGACCAGCGCACCTCCGGCGGCGAATGCGGCGAACGCCGGGTGGTCCGTGCGGACGGTCAGCTTGGTCGAACCGCCACGCGCGCCGGCTTCGGCCTCGCCGACGGCGACCGCCTCACCCGCCGAAACCCGCGCTGTGCCGGCCATCTCCGGACCGTAGAGCGTCAGTCGGGCGACGCTCGATCCGCGCTCGCATTCAAAGGTCGCGCGAAGGTCGGGCGTGTCCGGGATTTCGTTCGACAGCACCACGGGGTCAGAGTCAGCGTACAGCGTCCAGGTCCAGCCGGGGGCGGGCGCCGGGATCTGGGCCAGCAGCGCAACGGCCAGTATGGCGATCATGGTTCAGCCCCCCGCTGACGATGCCCCGACGTGATCAGGCGTCCGCCGTTCCACAATAGCTGAAAAACTGGCCAATCAGGCGCCGTTCGTCGCGGCTGGCCTCCAGCTCGAACCCGCCGGCTTCGCCTTCGACGGCCATCGTGCCACGGCGAGCCAGCTGCTTAAACGTCGGATGGTCGATCGGCATCCGAGTCTCGTCCGCAAGGCCGCCGCCGAGAGGGTCGATCAACGTGGGGGCCAACGTAGCTTGCTGAAGTCGCGGGCCCGCCGGCATCACGTCGCCATACAGGACCGCCTGCGATTGCCCGGGCTCGCAGGTGATCATCAGCGCGAGCTGGTCGGAGTTGGCGACGCCGTAAGCCAGCTTGGCCATCTCGCCCTCATGGCTCAGGTGCCACGCCATCGGCGACGTACCGATCTGGGCGTCAGAGTTGGTCGCCTGCGACTGGGCAGCTGCGGCGATCAACCCGAGGGCGGCGACGGCCGGAATGGCGAACTTCAACATGAAAAACACTCGCGTCTGGTTTCCAAACGCTGCTTTCCATCAACGGTTCACCGCTCCGCTTGAAGCGGATGCGCGCGTCGTCGGCTGTGACGGATTTGTCTCGCGCCGCCGGGTCCGGTCAGAACGGGCTAAATCGTTCGACGAGCGACTGGGCCGCCGGTGTGGCCTGAACCCGGCTGATGTCGCCACGGCCGCCATAGCTGATCCGCGCCTCGGCGATCTGGGTGTGGGCGATCGTGTTGCCGGAGCTGATGTCCTCGGGGCGGACAATTCCGGCCACCGTCAGCTCTCGCACCTCGCGGTTGGTGCGCACTTCTTGCCGCCCCTGGATGACCAGGTTGCCATTGGACATGACGCCGGTCACGACGGCCGCGATGGTCAGGCTGACCTTCTCCGACCGGTTGACAGAGCCCGAGCCGCTGGCGTTGGACTCGCCCTCCAGTCCGACGAGGTTCTGTGGGTCGAAGCCGCCGGGGAAGGCGCGGCCGAGGCTGTTCTCCAGCCCGAAGAAGTTGGTGATGCCCCCGGAAATGTCGTTCGAGCGGGCCCGCTGGGTCGAGTTCTGGGTCTGGGCCCGGTCGTCGATGTCGATGTTGACCGTCAGGATGTCGCCGATGCTGCGCGCGCGCTGGTCGCCGAAGAAGGTCCGGGCCCCGGCGCGCCACAGGCTGTTGGCGCTGGCCGAACGGTCGGCCGTCTGCTGTTCGGGCGACGGCAGGTAGACCTGGCTGGTCGGGACCAGCGCCGCAGGATAGCCGATCGGGGCCAGCTCGGGGCCGCGGACGGTCTCGATGGCGGTGGAGCAGGCGCCGAGGGCGAGGGCGGATAGGGCGGCGGCGCTCAGGATCATTTGGGTACGCATCTGGACTGTTCCCTTACCGGGCGGCGAGTTGCTGGGGGTTCGAACGGGCGGCCTGGGCGGATGGCCCGGCAATGGCTTGGCCCGGAGCCGTGGCGACGGCGTCGATGACGCGGTTGGACTGCAGGTTCCGCACCGCCAGCCGCTGACCGACCGTAGCATTGCCTTCGGCGCGGCCGCTGATGGTCAGGCGCACGCCGCCGACCTGGTAGGCGACCTCGACGATGTCGTTGCGGCTGATCACGCGGTCGGCGAGGCGAGGGGCGGCTGAACGTGCCGGCGCGGGAGCGACGGGTCCGGCTGAGGCGGCATCGGCCACCGGAGCGGCGGCCGCACCGGGGGCCATGGCGGCGTTGCGCACGACGACCCGACGCAGGCCGGCCGGATTTGCCCAGTCCAGACCGGACTGACGCGCGAGGCTCTGCAGCTGTCCGGCCTCGAACACCACGGAGGGGCCGTTCCGCGCGCCCACCACGGTGTCGGAAGCGCCACCGGCCCCGTCGAACAGGTCGCCGAAGGTCACACGACCGTCGGCGTCTACCGGATTGGCCTTCAGGGTGACCGGACCGGCGAGAGCGGGCGCGGCGAGCATGAGCGCTGCGGCCGCGCCGAGGATCAGGGCCCTCACGACTTCACCTGCGCGCTGACCGACAGCATCTGGTCGGCGGTGGTGATGACCTTCGAGTTCATCTCGTAGGCCCGCTGGGCGATGATCAGGGCGCTGATCTCGGCCACGGCGTCGACGTTCGAA
>DASRWP010000262.1:0-2125 GCA_035654535.1 Brevundimonas sp. | reverse complement strand
GCCCGCGCGGCGAGGGCGTGATCCATCTCCGCCGCGGAGGCGCACCCGCGTGTCTCGTAGCCATGCTGGCTCAGGTAGTCGCACAGCACTTCGCGAATGCCGGGGTCGTCGTCGACGACAAGAATGCGGGCGGTGACATCGGCTTGCATGACGCCATTCTGACCGAGCCTTCGCTCCGCGTCATTTCAGCGTTGAAACACTTCTCCGCTGTCGTGAAACACGGGCGTAGGCCCGACGTGGTTCATAATGTGCGGCCACCAACGGGAATCGTCGTCCATGCTGACCCTTATCGCCCTGTCCGCCCTCATGATCCAGGACCCGCCCCGCCCGGGCCCAGCCGCAGAAATGCGCTCCAGCGTTGTCATTGTGGACGGGGAAGGACGTGGCGGGCTCGACCGGGACGGCGACGGCCAGGTCTCGCGCGAGGAATTTTCCGCGCCGCTGAATGATCACTTCGGGCGGATGGACAAGAACGGCGACGGGCGGCTGTCGACCGAGGAGATGTCGGCGGGGCATGGCGGCGATCGCCACGAGATCACGATCCGTCGCGACGGCGATCAGGGCGGCCCCGGCATGCGCCATTTCGAGCTGCGCCGCCCACTCTCGGGCGAGCGCGGGGACATCCTCATCCATCGCGGCGAGGGAGACCCGGAGGGTCGGCAGGTGCGCCGTTTCGAGTTCCGCACCCCGGCCGACGGCGACCGCTCGGTCATGCTGCGCGAGGGGGGGCACGGGCCGGGTCATCCCCATGTGATCCGCCGTATGCAGCGCGACGGCGCGCCTTCAGTCGGCGACCGTATAGAGGTGGTCGCCCTGGACGGCCCCGGGTCCGGCCGGAGCCTCGATACCGACAACGACGGGCGCCTCTCCGAGGCCGAGTTCACCGCGCCGCTCAGGGACGCCTTCGCACGGATGGACGCCGACCGATCGGGCTTCGTCGAGGAGGGTGAGCGCGGGGGCGGCGACGACGTCCGCGTCTTCACCCACCGTATCGAGACGCGCGGCGACGCCGGGGACTGACGACGCCAGCAGCTTCGTGATTTGAAACTCGAGCGGTCACGGGGCTAATGGCCGGATGAGTTTCGGTCGCCTGTGTCATCGAATGACGGCAGTCGCTGCGCTGGCCCTGTTGCTCGGCGCAGCGCCCGCTTCTGCGCGGGAGGTTCCGGACGGCCTGACGGCGTCGCCGGCCCGGCCACTCTTGTCGCCAGAGCGCACCCGCATGAATCAGCGGGTCTTCGATCATGTCTGGAACGAGGTTCGGCGCGAGTATTACGATCCGGGACTGCACGGGATCGACTGGGATGAGGCGCGCCGCACCTGGCGGCCGGAGGCCTTGGCTGCGCGCGACGACCGCGGGCTGTACCGCGCCCTGCGCGCCATGCTCGACCTGCTCGACGACGACCACGCGGGCGTCTCCCCGCCCGCGGTCGCCCGGCGTCAGGACCGTCTGCGCCAACGCCGCGCCGCTCTCGGGGTCACGCTGCGCCCTGATCCGGAGGACGAAGATCGCTATGTGATCGAACGGGTCCGTGAGGACTCCCCCGCCGCCGAGGCCGGGATCGCCCCCGGGTGGCGGCTGCTGATCGAGAACGACGCCGCATGGAGCCCGGAGCGGGACGTGGTGGAAGGCCAGCCGGTCAGCCTGACGATGATCGACGAGGCCGGCCGCGCGCGCTCGCTGACCGTCAGTCCCCGTATCCTCGAGCCAAGACCGGCCTTCACCGTGGATCGTAGCCGCCCCGGCGTGGTTGTCCTGGCCATCGAGGGCTTCGAGCAGGGGCTGGGGCGCTGGATCGGGGATCAGCTGGCGCAAATCGAGCCTGAAACGGATGTCATCCTCGACCTGCGCGGCAACAGCGGCGGCCTGCTGCTCGAGGCCGACGCCGTGCTGAGCTGCTTTCTCCCGGCGGCCCGGCCGTGGGCGACGCGAACAACCCGCAGCGGGCGCCGCATCCTGATGAAGACAGGGGGAGCCTGCGGCTCGCTGGACGGCCCCGTCGCCAATGACGTCGCCGTACTGGTCGACGAACAGAGCCGCAGCGCCGCCGAGTTGACGCCTGCCGCATTGCAGGAGGCCCGCCGGGCGGTGATTGTGGGAGCTCCCACGGCGGGCGCAGTTCTG
>DASRWP010000261.1:0-1977 GCA_035654535.1 Brevundimonas sp. | reverse complement strand
CTTCGTCGGCCGGCGGCAAGCCACCGTATCAGCCTCGGACCTCTCGGACGCCACCCGGGCCCGGCTGGTCGAACGCGCCGTGGCCATGGCCCGGCTCGCGCCGGAAGACCCCTACGCCGGCCTCGCGCCGAAGGACCGCCTCGCGCAGGGGCCCTTCCCCGATCTCGATCTTTACGACCCGGCGCAGCCCGGGGCGCAGGCGTTGGAAGCCACCGCCGCCGAGGCCGAGGCCGCAGCCCTGGCCATAAAGGGCGTCGCCCGGTCGGAGGGCGGTCACGCGTCGGCGTCTTCCAGCCGCTGGAGGCTGGTGACGTCGCACGGCTTCGACGGCGCCTACCACGGCTCGGCGTTCTCGTTGGGCGCGGGGGTCATCGCAGAGAAAAACGGCGCCATGGAGCGGGGCGGTGAGCACCGCACCACCCGACATATGACGGATCTTCCCACCGCCTCGTCCATCGGCGCGGAAGCAGGCCGTCGCGCCGTCGCCCGCACCGGACCGCGCAAGATCGCCTCGACCACGGCCCCCGTCATCTTCGAGAACCGGGTCGCGGCCCAGGTTCTGTCGCCGCTGCTGGGGGCGATCTCCGGCCCGTCCGTCGCCCGCGGGACCTCGTTCCTGAAGGATCGAATGGGCGATAGAGTCCTGCCCCGGGGCGTCGCCCTGATCGACGACCCCTTCCGCGTAAGGGGCCTCAGCTCGACGCCGTTCGACGATGAGGGCGTTGCAGTCGCCCGCCGGTCGATCATCGCTGACGGCGTCCTCACCACCTGGCTGCTCAACAGTTCCTCGGCGGCGCAGCTGGGCCTTGTTTCGACAGGCCACGGCTCGCGCGGGCTCGCCGGCCCGCCCGGGGTGTCCACCCACAACCTCCACCTTGAGCCGGGCGAACGGGATCTGGACGGCCTGATGGCCGAGGCCGGCGAGGGGTTGCTGGTAACCTCGATGTTCGGGCCCTCCCTGAACGCCAACACCGGCGACTGGTCGGCGGGCGTGTCAGGTTTCTGGTTCGGGGACGGCCAGGTCGCCTGGCCGGTCAGCGAGGTGACGGTCGCAGGCAACCTGCTCGATCTTTACACCCGCCTGCAGCGCGGTTCGGATCTCGAGTTTCGCAGCTCGTTCAACAGCCCTTCGCTGCTGTTCGACGCCGTCGCGATCGCCGGAAAGTGACCGATCCGGGCGCCGATCTGGAACTGATCCGGAGCGCCGCGCTCGAGGCCGGACAACTGGCGATGACGGCGCGGGAAAAAGGGCTGGAAATCTGGTCGAAGACCGGCGGGTCGCCGGTCACCTCGGCCGACATGGCCGTCGATCGCCTGCTGCAGGAGCGGCTGATGTCGGCCCGGCCGGACCATGGCTGGCTGTCGGAAGAGACAGCTGACGACGCCGGGCGCCTGTCGCGCCGGCGCATCTTCATCGTCGATCCGATCGACGGCACCGTGGCCTATATGAAGGGCAAGCCGTGGTGGTGCATTCCCATCGCTATCGTCGAGGACGGTCGCCCGGTCGCCGCCGTCATCCACGCCCCGGCCTTGGGAGAGACATTTACAGCCACCCTGGGCGGCGGGGCCCGGTTGAACGGACAGCCCATCTCGGCGTCCGACACCACCAATCTCGACGACGCGTCCGTGCTTGCGGACGCCCGGCTGCTGGAGGGGCCGCAGTGGGCCGAGCCCTGGCCCGCCATGCGGTTCGAGAAGCGCAACGCCATCGCCTACCGCATGGCCCTCGTCGCGGCCGGCGCCTTCGACGCGGCGATCGCGCTGACGCCGAAGTGGGACTGGGACGTCTGTGCAGGCGCCCTGATCGTCGAGGAGGCGGGCGGCGCCGTCAGCGACCACCACGGCGGCGCCTGGCGGTTCAACCAACCTGATCCGCGCCAGAACAGTCTTGTGTGCAGCGCTCCGGCGCTTCACCCGTTGATCGTGCGCCGCACAGCGCCTATTCCGCTCGCGCCCCGCCAGAGCTCACGGATTCCC
>DASRWP010000260.1:0-3077 GCA_035654535.1 Brevundimonas sp. | reverse complement strand
CTGGGCGACCCCGCGGTCGCCGGCGCCGTCTTCGGTCTGGCCGCCAACGAAGTATCCGCCCCGGTCCAGGCCTCGGTCGGCTTCGTGGTCGCCAAGGTGACGGCCATACAGCCCGGTCGCGCCGCCACCCTCGCCGACGTGCGCGAGCAGGTCGTGCAGGAGCTGCGCGCCGAAGACGCTCGCGCCGCCGTCTATCGCCGTGTCGAGGCGTACGAAAAGGCCCGCAGCGACGGCAAGACCCTTGACCAGGCGGTTCAGGAGGTCGGCGCCCGCACCATCCGCGTCCCGGCGATCCGCGAGGACGGCAAGCTGCGAAACGGGCAGGAGATCAACCCGCCCCTGCCGCCGCAGCTGGTTGAGACGATGTGGCGACTCGGCAAGGGCGCCGAGAGCGAGGTCGTGGACATCGGCCAAGGCCAGTACTTCGTCGTGCGCGTGGACGACGTGCTGCCAGCCGCCCTGCCCCCGCTGGAAGCCGTGCGCGCTCCGCTGGCGCAGCAGTGGGTCCTCCGCGAGAACGCCCGCCTCCTGACCACCCGCGCCAATGCGTTGGCCGCGCGCGTGCGCGGCGGCGAAGACCTGGCTGCGGTTGCGGCTTCGGCAGGCGCGACGCTGCAGACGGGCTCCGGCCTGAACCGGCAGTCGGCCCAGCAGTATGGACAGGGCGTCCTCGCGGGCGCGTTCAGCGCCGGTCGCGGAGAGTCCTTCTCGCAACAGAACACCGCGGACAGCTTCGTCATCGGGCGCACAGAGCGCATCATCTCCGCGCCCGCCGTGCTGGCCGCCCCGGCCGCCGAGCAGTTCCGTCAGCGTATGGCAAGCGACAGCGTCAACGCCATCGGCGAACTGGCCATCAAGGCCGCCGCCGCCCGCTCCAAGGCGCGCTACGACGAGGCGTTGGCGCGTGTCACCCTCGGCCTTCCCGCCGAGGCGGCGCCCGCCGCGGCCGGGGCCTCGCCGCGGCCGGCTCCCGCACAGGGGCAATGACCCCGGAACCCTTGCCGGACTTCGAGACCTTCCGGCGCGGCTGGGCGGACGGGCGGCCGCAGGTGGTCGTCCGCCGTCTTGTGGACGACCTCGAGACGCCGGTGTCGGCCTTCCTGAAGGTCGGTCACGGCCGGCCGTATGCCGTGCTGCTGGAGTCCGTCGAAGGCGGGGCTGTCAACGGCCGCTATTCGATCGTGGCCCGCGATCCCGATGTCGTCTGGCGCTGCCGGGACGGACGGGCCGAGATCGCCCGGGGCCGCGATATCGACGCCGGCCGGTTCGCGATGGAAGAGACGGACGCCCTGTCCTCTCTCCGGAGCCTGATCGCAGCCTCCCGTTTCGACCTGCCCGACGGCCTGCCGCCGATGGCCGCGGGGCTGTTCGGGGTGTTCGGCTACGATATGGTGAGGTTGCTCGAGCCGCTGGGCGCGCCCAACCCCGACCCCTTCGACCTCCCAGACGCGGTGCTGACCCGGCCGTCGCTGGTCGCCATCTTTGATTCGGTCCGCCACGAGATCGTGCTGGCCGCCGCCGTCTTTCCCGACGGCGATGAGGATGTCGCCGCCGCATGGACCGCTGCGGTCGAACGGCTGGACCGGTTCGAGGCCGAGCTTCGCGCGCCGCTGCCGCCCCTGCCCGCGCCGGAGTTCGCCCCGCCGCCGCCGTTCGCTTCGCCGATGGAGGCCGCAGGCTTCACCGCCCTCGTCGACCGCGCCAAGGACTATATCCGCGCCGGAGACATCTTTCAGGTGGTGCTCAGCCACCGATCTGGCGCGCCGTGGACGGGCGATCCCTTCGCCTTCTACCGCTCCCTGCGGCGCTCGAACCCGTCGCCGTATCTGTTCTTCCTGGATTTCGGCGACTTCCAGCTCGCCGGCTCAAGCCCGGAGATACTCGTGCGCCTCAAGAACGGGCGGGTGACGATCCGTCCGCTGGCGGGCACCCGGCCGCGTGGCGACACCGCGGACGCCGATCGCGCCTTGGAAGCCGAGCTTCTGGCGGATCCGAAGGAGCGCGCGGAGCATCTGATGCTCCTGGATCTCGGCCGCAACGACGTCGGCCGTGTGGCCGCGCCCGGTTCGGTCGAGGTGACCGAGAGTTTCCGCATCGAACGCTACAGCTCGGTCATGCACATCGTCTCGGAGGTGCAGGGCGACGCGCGTGGCGATCTCGACGCCGTGGACGCGCTGCTGGCCGCCCTCCCCGCAGGCACGCTGTCCGGAGCGCCCAAGGTGAGGGCGATGGAGATCATCGACGAGCTGGAGAGCGTCAAACGCGGCGTCGGCTACGGCGGCGGCGTCGGTTACATCTCGGCTGGGGGCGAGGCCGATATCTGTATCGTGCTGAGGACGGCCCTGTTCGCAGAGGGCGGCATTCATATTCAGGCCGGGGCCGGTGTCGTCTCCGACAGCGATCCGGCTGCGGAATACGCCGAGACGCTGGCAAAGGCCCGCGCCCCGATCGGCGCCGCCGCGGACGCCTGGCGCTACCCCTGTCCCAAGACCGCGGGCTGAGAGAATGCGGTCGGTTCGTCGAACCGGACGCCGGGCCCGAGCACCATCACGCCGGCCATCAGCACCGCGGCTGAAGCCGCCAGCAAGGCCGCGCCAAGGGCCGGCCAGTGACTTGAGGCGTCCGGCGTCACCGTCAGCAACCGTCGCGCCTTGTGAATGCTGGTCTCGGCCACGGTCCGCCTCCCCTTGCTGACGCTCAGTTCGGGTCGGTTCGGTTAACGGCGAGTTACTCCGCGCAAACCCTTGGCGCGCGGCGGTCCAGACCCTAGAAGCCGACCCATGATCCTCGTCGTCGACAACTACGACAGCTTTACCTGGAACCTCGTCCACTACCTCGCGGAGCTGGGCGCGGAGACGACGGTGGTGCGCAACGACGACCTGACGGCGGTCGAGGCCTGGGCGTTGAAGCCCGAAGCGGTCCTGCTGTCGCCCGGTCCGTGCTCACCGAACGAGGCCGGCATCTGCCTGTCGGTGCTCGACACCGCGCCGCTCGACATGCCGATCTTCGGCGTCTGCCTCGGCCATCAGGCCATGGGGCAGGCGTTCGGGGGCGAGGTGATCCGGGCTCAGGCCCTG
>DASRWP010000259.1:0-3722 GCA_035654535.1 Brevundimonas sp. | reverse complement strand
TCGTTCCACGCCATGGCCGTCCACCACCTGACGCCCGGACACTTCTGCGACGACGACCCGCACTGCGACGAGTTTCTGTTGCGGGAGATGTTTCTGGCCGAACGCGCCGACATCATGGTCGCCCACAGCGCGCGGTTCGAGCGGGGCTTCATCGCCGATACGGCGACCGGCGGATTGCCGTGGATATGCACCGTCCGGTCGGCCAAGGCGGTCTGGCCACAGGCGCCGGGTCATTCCAACCAGGTGCTTCGCTACTGGCGCGGCCTTGCTCTCGATCCGGCCATGGCTAATCCGGCGCACCGGGCGGGGCCCGACGCCTGGGTGACCGCCCACCTGTTGATCGACCTGCTGAAGGAGGCGACGGTCGAGCAGATGCTGGCGTGGACAAGCGAGCCCCGCCGCCTCGATCGCATCCCGTTCGGCAAGCATCGCGGCAAACCGTGGTCAGAACCGCCCGAGGACTATCTCCGCTGGATGGCCGCGCAGGCCGATATGGACGCCGACGCCGTGTCTGCCGCGCGACAGGAACTGGAGCGTCGCGCGGGGGCTCTGGCGAAGGCGGACGACGCGGGCTAAACCCGTCCCCGGACCCGCCTTTCGGAGACTGTAGTGAAGATTGCCGAACGCTGGTTCGTTATGGCGGGCGTCGCGCTGCTGGGCGCGATCGCGCTGGCGGGGCTGCTGGTCGCCGTCTACGCGGCTTGGCTGTTCCACGACCTGCCCGACGCCTCCGAGCTCGCCGACTATCGGCCCGCCACGGCCACGCGGGTCTACGCCGGGGACGGCACCCTGATCGGCGAATTCTCCGACGAGCGCCGCATCTACGTGCCCTATGAGCAGGTGCCCGAGCCGGTGATTCAGGCCTTCCTTGCGGCCGAGGACCGGAACTTCTTCAACCACGGCGGCATCGATGTCGGCGGGGTCGGCCGCGCGATGTTCAAGAACATCTTCAACGCCGCCACGGGCCGGCGTCTCGAAGGCGGCTCGACCATCACCCAGCAGGTGGCCAAGAACGTCCTGCTGAACAACGAGAGCAGCCTCAACCGGAAGGTCAAGGAAGCGATCTTGGCCAACCGGCTGGAGGCCACGCTGACGAAGGAGCAGATCCTCGAACTGTATCTGAACGAGATCTTCCTCGGTTACCGCTCGTACGGCGTGGCTGCCGCAGCCTATAATTATTTCGGCAAGTCGCTGAGCCAGCTGAGCCCGGACGAGGCTGCGTTCCTCGCAGCCCTGCCCAAGGGGCCGAACAACTATCATCCGAAACGCCATCCCGGCGCAGCCAAGGGCCGGCGCGACTGGGTTCTGGGCGAGATGAACCAGAGCGGGTGGTTGACGGACGAGCAGACGGCTACGGCCCGAGCGCGTCCGCTGATCACGCAGGATGCGCCGAGACGGGCGCAGTACGCCGACGCCGACTTCTTCGTCGAGGAGGCGCGCCGTCGCGCTATCGCCCAGTTCGGCAAGGAAGAGGTCAACCGCGGCGGCTACTATCTGCGCACCACCCTTGATCCCACGCTGCAGTCGGCGGCCCGCGACGCCCTGATGAAAGGGCTCGAGAACTATGATCGTCGCCATGGTTGGCGCGGCGCCTGGGGAACCACCGACTTTTCGGCCGGCTGGCAGGAGCGAGCTTTGGCGGAAACCGTGCCGCCCGAGCGGCGGGCGTGGCGCGCCGCGGCGGTCGAGGAGGCCTCGGGCAACTCGGTCCGGATCCGCACGGCGCGGGAGGATCGGACCGGCACGCTGCTGGTCGAGGACGCCGCCTGGGCCAACGCCAACCGGCCGTTGCGACGGGGCGACCTGATCTTCGTGGAGCCGTCGGGCGGTCAGTACGCCCTCAAGCAGGTGCCGCGGGTCAATGGCGCGATGGTGGCTATCGAACCCCACTCGGGACGCGTGCTGGCCATGGTGGGCGGCTATTCCTATGCCCTTTCCAGCTTCAACCGCGCCACCCAGGCGGAGCGTCAACCCGGCTCGGCCTTCAAGCCGTTCGTCTACGCCTCGGCGCTCGAGGGCGACTACACGCCTGCATCGATCGTGCTGGACGCGCCCATCAGCTTCGCCGGCGGGCCGAACGGCGGCCGCTGGAGTCCGGAGAACTACAGCCGCGAATACTATGGCCCGCAGAGCCTGCGCCGTGGTCTGGAGCTTTCGCGCAACGTCATGACCGTGCGGCTGGCGCAGGCCATCGGCATGCGCAACGTGGTCGACCTGTCGCGCAAGATGGGCGTGGCGGACAATCTGCAGCCCAACCTGTCGATCTCCCTGGGCGCCGGCGAAACCACGCCCTATCGGTTGACCGCCGCCTACGCCGCCTTCGTCAACGGCGGCCGTCGGATCGACCCCTATCTGATCGAAATGGTGCAGGACCGGAACGGCGAGACGATCTTCAGCGCCGACCGCCGCCGCTGCCGGGACTGCGACCGGCCATTTACGGGTCAGGAATCGCCCCGGCTCGAGATTCGTGGAACGCAGGTGATCGACCCGATCACCGCCTACCAGATCAGCTCCATGCTCGCCGGCGTGGTCCAGCGCGGCACCGCGGCGAGCGCCGCCAGCCTCGGCCCGTGGGTCGGTGGCAAGACCGGAACGACGAACGAGTACCGCTCGGCGTGGTTCGTCGGCTTCTCGTCCGACATCGTGGTCGGCGTCTTCATCGGCTTTGACGACAATCGCCCGTTGGGCTCCGGCGAGACAGGCGCCACCGGGCCCGTGCCCGTGTTCAGGGAATTCATGGAGGTGGCCCTGCGCGAGCGTCCGGCGCGCCCGTTCGTACGGCCGAAGAACGCCATCTTCCGCACCGTCAACGGCATCGAGGAAGCTTTCCGGCCCGGTACGGAACGCCGCCGGGAAGAGGAGCGCCGCGCGCCCGTCCGGCAGGTTCCGACAGGTCCGCAGAACTACGATGAGGTGGTTCGCCGCGAGCAGGAAGGCCCTGCGGCGCCGGCGCCGTCCGCCCCGCCGCCCGCCACTCCCCCGCCGCCCAAGAAGGAACCGGCGGAGGATCTGAGCGGGTTGTACTGACGGCGGAAGTACCTGCGGCCCCGCAGGCGATCAGCCTTTCCCTTTCCCCCGGCGCGCTCTATGTCCGCGCCTCACCATTGTGTCGCAGGAGTTCGCGATGAGACCGGATGTCGAGGCCATGAAGGCCGACATCGAGCAGAGCATCGCTCTGCTCAGGAGGCGTCTTTGACTGGGATGCCGCACTCAGGAAGCTCGATGAGCTGAATGCGCGGGTCGAGGACCCGACGCTGTGGGACAACCCCGAGGCCGCACAGGCCGTGTCTCGCGACCGCTCGCGGCTCGAAGCCCAGATCAACACCGTCCGTGAGATGGAGACGGGGCTCGAGGAGGGCGTCATGCTCTCCGAAATGGCGGATGAGGAAGGCGACGAGGCGACGCTGGAGGAAGCGCGCGCTGCTCTGAAGGGGGTCAAGGACCGCGCCGCACGCGCCGCGCTTGAGGCCCTGCTGTCCGGCGAGGCCGACGGCAACGACGCCTATCTGGAGGTCAACTCCGGCGCCGGCGGGACGGAGTCCTGCGACTGGGCCGGCATGCTGCTGCGTATGTATTCCCGCTGGGCCAAGGCGCACGGCTATGAGGTCGAACTGGAGGCCGAGGAATCGGGCGATCAGGCAGGCATCAAGTCAGCGACGATTCTGATCAGCGGGCCCAACGCCTACGGCTGGCTCAAGTCTGAGTCCGGCGTGCACCGGCTG
>DASRWP010000258.1:0-12794 GCA_035654535.1 Brevundimonas sp. | reverse complement strand
GGCGATCGATCGGGCCCGGCGCGCCCTGAAGTTGGCCAAGGGGGAAGCAGCCCGGCCCTATGCCGTCGTCGCGTGGAGCTTCGGTGGCGCGCCGGCGGCGCTCGAGGCTATGCGACAGGCGGCGCCGGTCCAATAGCCTCGAGCGCCGCCGGCGCGCCACCGAAGCTCCATGCGACGACGGCATAGGGCCGGGCGGTTTCCCCCTTGGCCAACTTCAGGGCGCGCCGGGCCCGATCGATCGCCACCGCGTCATAGGCCGGCTGCGCAGCCGGTGCGGCTTCGACGACGGCTACGACTTCATAGCCTCGGGACGCCAGGGCCTCCCCCAGGCTGAGGAACTCCGCGCCGCGGTTCGTGATCGATCCCTGCAACAACACCAGCGGTCGCTCCCCGGGACGCCTCGCTGCGTCGACGGAGGCGTTCAGCGCCTGAGCCCCGACGCGCGCCGCATCCTCGGGCGTCAGCGGGCGTCCGCGCCTTCTCATCTCGTCTGCCAGGTCGCCGAGGCAGCGCGTGACGACGTCCTGCCCCGCGAGTTCCGGACAGAGGCGCATGGCGACGTCCGCTACTGTCGCCGGGCGACCGGTTGCAAGGGCGGGCGCCCAGACCAGCCGGCGATAACCTTCCGGAACGTCTGATATCGTCAGGGATACAGGATGGGGTCCCGGAGGCAGACCCGCCCACGAGCGATCATCGACCGAAGCGGAAACGCCGCCGCTTGCCGTCGCAAGGGAGATCAAGAGCGCCAGAAGCCCTGTTCGCATCGACCGGATCCTCCCAAAGCGACACCGTACAAGACGGGTCTCAATCTGTCCAAAGAACGCGGTTCACGGTCTTCGCCGGGATGCCGAACCTATCGACCAGCTGGGGCCGAACGGATCGCGGAGCTGGCCGTAACGGTCGCCCCAGAACTGGTCGTCCAACGGCGTAATCGGCACCCCGCCTGCGAGGATGGCGCGGTTCCACCATTCGTCGGCGTCGTCGACCTGCAGGTGGATCGTCACACCCCTGGGCGAGATGTCCTGATCGCCGCCGTATTCAGGGAACTCGTCGTTGAGGAAGATTGCGCCGCCGTTGATGCGCAATTGGGCGTGCATGAGCCGCTCCTCGTCTTCCGCCATGTGGCGCAGCACCTCTTCGGCCCCGAAAGCGCGCGCGTAGAATTCGACCGCCGCCTGACCTCCACGCGAGGGGATGGTCAGATGTGGGGCGAGCCCGGGAGTCGGGGCGGCATGATCGGGCATCGCGCGGTCTCCGTGGCTGACGAAATACTAACGCGTGAAATCGGATGCGGCACCGCCTATCTCTGATCATCCATGACCGACCTGTTCGAAGCCTCCGGCATCCATCCGCCCAACGCCCCGCTGGCGGACCGGCTGCGCCCGCGCTCGCTTGAGGAGGTGGTGGGGCAGGATCATCTGCTGGGTGACGGCGGGCCGATCCGGCGCATGGTTGAGGCCGGGCGGCTGGGCTCGATGATCCTGTGGGGACCGCCGGGCACCGGGAAGACGACCATCGCCCGGCTTCTAGCTCAGGCGGCCGGCTATCAGTTTCAGCAGATCAGCGCGGTGTTCTCGGGCGTGGCCGACCTGAAGAAGGCGTTTGAAGCCGCCCGTGTGCGCCGTGCCGCGGGTCAATCGACGCTGCTGTTCGTCGATGAAATCCATCGTTTCAACCGGGCCCAGCAGGACGGCTTCCTGCCGTTCGTGGAGGAGGGGATCGTCACCCTTGTGGGTGCGACCACCGAGAACCCGTCGTTCGAGTTGAATGGGGCCCTGCTGTCCCGCAGCCAGGTCTATGTGCTGAAGCGGCTTAACGATGCGGCGCTGGACCAGCTCCTGGTCCGGGCCGAAGCCCTCGAGGGGACGACGCTGCCCCTGACCCCGGAGGCGCGGCAGGCCATGCTCGCGCTGGCGGACGGCGACGGCCGCTATCTGCTGACGATGTCGGAGGTGCTGTTCGACCTGACATCGACCGAGTTCCTCGATGTCCAGGCGCTGGCCGGCGTGCTGCAGAAACGGGCTCCGGCCTACGACAAGAGCAGAGAAGAGCACTACAACCTCATATCCGCGCTGCATAAATCCGTTCGAGGCTCGGATCCGGATGCGGCCCTGTATTGGCTGGCGCGGATGCTGAACGGCGGCGAGGATCCTCTCTATCTGGCGCGGCGTATTGTGCGCATGGCGGTCGAGGACATCGGCGAGGCGGACCCCCTGTCCATCCTCGTCGCCAACGCGGCCAAGGACACCTACGATTTTCTCGGAAGTCCGGAGGGCGAACTGGCGCTGGCGCAGGCGGTGGTTCATCTCGCCACTGCGCCGAAGTCCGTGGCGGTCTATGAGGCCTTCAAGGCCGCCAAACGGGCGGCCGCGGAGACTGGCTCCCTGATGCCGCCGGCGCATATCCGCAACGCTCCGACCAAACTCATGAAGTCGCTCGGCTACGGCAAGGGCTACCAGTACGATCCCGACGCGCCGGAAGGCTTCTCCGGCGCGAACTTCTTCCCGGACGGAATGGAGCGCCGCGTCTTCTATGCGCCCAAGGGCGAGGGTCATGAGGCCAAGGTCAGGGAACGGCTGGAGCGCTGGGCCGCCTTGCGCGAGGCCCGGCAGCAGGGGGAGCCGTGAATCTCAATCAGGTCACCGTCGAGGTCTCCGACATCCCCCTCGCTCGCGTCTTCTACGAGCGGCTGGGACTGGAGCTGATCGTCTCGGCCGACCACTATGCGCGGTTCCTCTGCCCGGGCGGCGCTACCTTTTCGATCCACCGCGCCGATGCTCCCGCAACGGGCGCGACGATCGTCTATTTCGAGTGCGGCGATCTCGATGACCGGGTTTCAGCGCTGAAAGTCACCGGCCTCATCTTCGACAGCGACCCAGCGGACCAGCCTTGGCTGTGGCGCGAGGCGCGTCTGCGTGATCCCGACGGCAACCGCCTGTGCCTGTATTTCGCCGGCGACAACCGCGTCAGCCCGCCATGGCGGGTAAAGACTGGTTAGCGTTGCCGTAACGTCAGTTTCGGGCCTATCCTCCCGCCGTCGATCAACCTTGGGAGGGGCAGATGACCGATACGACCGCGACGATGACGACGAGAACGCCTTGGCACCTGTGGGCCGTGGGGGTGATTTCGCTGCTGTGGAATGCCTTCGGGGCCTACGACTTCTTCATGTCGATAACGCAGGGGGAAACCTACTGGCGCGCTTCCGGCATGACCGACGACATGATCGCCTATTACAACGCCATGCCGACCTGGATGTATGTGCCCTGGGTGCTCGGCGTCTGGGGCGCCGTGGCCGGCTCGATCCTGCTGCTGATGCGCAGCCGCTACGCCGTCCACGCGTTTGCGCTGTCCCTGATCGGCGCGGTCGTCAGCCTTCTGTACGGGGCGGTGATCGACAAGGCGCCGGCTCCGCCCGCCGAAATGGCGGCCATGGCCTATATGCCCTACGTCATCGCCCTGATTGCCGCCTTCCTGGCCTGGTACGCCTGGACCATGAGCAAGAAGGGCGTCCTGCGTTGAGCGGCCTGGGCAGCCGGGCGCGAGCGCCCTGGCATCTCTGGATCGTCGGCGTGGTCACGATGCTGTGGAACGGCTTCGGCTGCTTCGACTACATCATGACCCAGACGCGGAAGGACGAATGGTTCGCCCAGATGGGCATGACCGAGGCGCAGGTGGCCTATTTCGACGCCATGCCGGCATGGACCCACGCCGCTTGGGCGATCGGGGTCTGGGGCGGGCTGCTCGGCGGGATCCTGCTGCTGCTCCGCCGCAAGTGGGCGACGCCGGTGTTGGTGGTGTCGTTCCTCGGGTGGCTGGCGGGGGCGATCTACGCCTTCGGCATGTCCGACGGCCTCAAGGTAATGGGCCCGATGTGGCCGATGCAGATCGTCATCGGCGGCGCCTGCGTCTTCTTCATCTGGTACGCCTGGACCATGAGCAAGAAGGGCGTCTTGCGTTAAGGAACCGGGGACGGGGCTCAGGCCTTGGCTCCCCATGGCTTCCTGCGAACTGAGACTCGGCACGGCCGGCTGGAGCATTCCGGCCGCCGTGTCCGAACGCTTTCAGGGAAGCGGCTCCAGTCTGGAACGCTACGCCCGCGTGATGAACGCGGCCGAGATCAACAGCAGTTTCCACCGGCCGCACAGGCGCACGACCTATGAGCGCTGGGCCGCCTCAACGCCCGACGATTTCAGATTTTCGGCCAAGATTCCCAAGCTGCTGACGCATGACCAGCGCTTGGCGACGCCCGAACAAGGTCTTGACCGCTTCGCCGACGAAGTCGCGGGCCTCGGCGACAAACTGGCTGTGATCCTCGTCCAGTTGCCGCCCAGTCTGAAGTTCGACGCGGGCGTCGCCGGTGAGTTCTTCGGCGCTGTGCAGTCGCGTATCCCGGCCCCGGTCGTCTGCGAGCCCCGTCACGCCGACTGGTTCTCGCCCGAAATCGACGCGTGGCTGGCCGAACGCCGGATCGCGCGCGTTGCGGCGGATCCCGCCAGGCACGCTGGCGCGGCTGATCCCGGTGGGTGGCGCGGGCTGAGCTACTCTCGCCTGCACGGCTCGCCGCGCATTTACTATTCGGCCTACAGCCCCGACGTGCTGGCTGAGTTGGCGGCGCGGCTTTGCAGGGAAGCCACCGCGGCCCCCACATGGTGCATCTTCGACAACACCGCCGGCTCTGCGGCCCTGCCGGACGCCTTGACCGTGAGGACGGCGACAGGCGATGAGCGGGCCTGATGGCCCCGGTTTCCCCGATCACTCTCTCCGACGAAGACATCGCCGCCGTCCGGTCGTGGGTCATCCATGAGGATGAAGCGGTCATCGCCTTCAACAAGCCGGCCGGGCTGTCCAGCCAGGGCGGGCGCATCCAGGCGCATACCCTCGACGATCTGCTCTGGGCATTCGCGCGATCGAACGGCAAGCGGCCCGACCTCGTCCACCGGCTGGACCGCGACACGTCGGGCGTCATTCTCGCAGCCAAGACCAAGCCCGCGGCGGGCTTCCTTGGCAAGGCGATGCAGGCGAAGCGATTCCGCAAGACCTACTTCGCCCTGATCTCGTCAGCACCCGATCCCCGCGCCGGAACCATCGACCGACCGCTGTTGCGTCAGGAGATCGGCCGCGAGAGCTATATGCGGGTGGTCGAACCGGGTACGCCGGGGGGCCAGGACGCGCTCAGCCGCTACCGGACCCTGGCGGCGTCTGAGGACGGGGCGCTGGTCGAGCTGGAGCCTGCCACTGGCAGGATGCACCAGCTGCGGGTGCATATGGCGGCAATCGGCCGCCCGCTCGCCGGGGACGCCCGCTACGGAGGCGCCCTGACCTTCGCTGGCCAGGCCGCACCGCGGCTGATGCTTCATGCGGCGAAGCTGACATTTCCGCACCCTGCGGGTGGATACCGGACCGTCGCGGCGCCGCCCCCGGATGATTTCGAGCGCCTGAGGGTCGCTGCCGGTCTCTGAGGGTGGCCCGGCCGAGCGCTGAAACAGGGTCAGGAACCTCCGACGCGCCCTGACGCTTTCCCTGTGCAGTCAAGAGGTTCCCGTTATGTCGCGTCCCATTGTCATTTCCCTCATCGCCGCCGCCGGCCTGGCCCTGTCGGCCTGCGCCAGCCTCGCCCCTTATGGCGCCCAAGTCTCTCCGGGCGGTCAGGGCTACGCTGAGCAGCGGATCGAGGCCAACCGCTTCCGGGTGACCTATGCCGGGGTCGGCGCGCCGGGCCCTGTCGCCGACATGGCGCTGCTCCGTGCCGCCGAACTGACGACCTCGGAAGGTTACGAGTGGTTCGAGGTCACGCAGCGCTGGATCGACGGCCGTCCCGACAGCGCCGGCGGGTTCCGGCCCAGCGTCGGCGTGGGCTACGGTTCTGATCGCTACAGCGGCCGGTACGGCAGCTATTCGGCGTCGGGCGTGGGTGTAGGCCTCGGTCTGAACTTCAGCGGTCCGTCGCCAACCTCGACGACGATGGAAGTTCTGATGGGCAGCGGCGCCCGCCCGGATCGGCCGGAGGTCTATGACGCCCGGGCCGTTCAGGACAATCTGCGCCGCGGCTACTGAGCAGCGCCGGCTCGCCGCTGGACTCGCCGGCGATGGGCGACCAGTGTTCTCCCATCATCAGCGATGGAGGAAGCCGTGCCTCAGTTCGTCATCGAAAGAAACATGCCCGGAGCCGGCCGACTGTCTGCCGACGAACTCCGGGGCGCGTCGCAGGGTTCATGCAGCGTCCTTCGGGACCTCCCGGACGTGCAATGGGTTCACAGCTACGTCACGGACGACAAGATCTACTGTCTCTATCGCTCACCCAACGAAGATCTGATCCGCCAGCACGCCGAGCGCGCAGGCTTCCCGGCGAACAGCATCTCCGCGGTGCGCGCCACGATTGATCCGACCACGGCTGAGTAGGCCGCGCAACGGCGGGTCGGCGGTTGGCGGGCCGGTCCGGCTTCGCTTTCACGTCGCGTCGACTATAAGCGCCCGATGACCCGTTTCCTGATCGTTGCGGCCGGAGGAGCCCTGGGCGCGGCCGCGCGCTACGGCCTCGCCCGCCTGCTGCCGGCGACGGCGTGGCCGTGGGCGACGCTTGGGGTGAATGTTCTGGGTGGCTTGCTTACCGGCCTGCTGGCGGGATGGCTCGCGTTCCGGGCGGGCGTCGGAAGTGAGACGCTTCGCCTGTTCGCCGTGGTCGGCGTGCTGGGCGGCTTCACCACCTTCTCCGCCTTCTCGCTCGAGACCGTGTCGATGATCGAGCGCCGCCAATTCGCCATGGCGGGGAGCTATGTCGCTGTGTCGGTGATCCTGTCGATCGCCGCCGTGTTCGCCGGCCTGATGGTCGCCCGCCGCGCCTTCGGAGCCGCCCTTTGACCGACGACCCCATCCAGGAATCCGAACCCGCGCCCAAACGCGAGGTGCTGACGATCTATGTCGCCGAGGCCGAGGACGGCATTCGCCTTGATCGGTGGTTCCGCCGGCGCTGGCCGCACCTGTCGAACATCCAGGTGCAGAAGATGGCCCGCAGCGGTCAGATCCGCGTGGACGGCGCCCGCATCAAGCCGGAGGGGCGTCTGACCGCCGGGGCCGCCGTGCGCGTGCCGCCCATCCCCGACGACACCTCGCGGCAGGCCGGGGACGCCCATACCCTCAGCGCGCAGGACGTCAAGTTCGCCAAATCCCTCGTGCTCTACGAGGACGACATGGTCATAGCCATCAACAAGCCCCACGGGCTCGCCGTGCAGGGTGGAACCAAGACCAGCCGTCACGTCGACCGCCTGCTGTCGGCTTGGGGGGAGGGGATGGACCGTCCGCGTCTGGTCCACCGCCTCGACCGCGACACCTCCGGCGTGCTCCTGCTGGGCAAGGGGCCCGAAGCGGCCAAGCGGCTGGCGGGAGCCTTCGCCCGTCGTCAGGCGAAGAAGACTTACTGGGCCATCGTCATCGGCAACCCCAAGCCGACCGCGGGTCAGATCGACATGCCGCTGAAGAAGACCGGCATCAACGATTTCGAGATGATGCGCCCCGCCGACCGCAAGGACCCGCGAGCCGAGCCAGCCGAGACCGCCTTCGCGACTATATCCCGGGCCGCCCATCGCGCCTCGTGGATGGCCCTGCGCCCGTTCACCGGCCGGACGCACCAACTGCGCGCCCACATGGCCGGCATCGGCCATCCGATCCTCGGCGATCCCAAATACGGCGATGAAAAATCGAAGGAGCTGTCCGGCCCGCTGAAGCTGCAGTTGCATGCTCGCAGCATCGAGCTCGAGCATCCGCGCGGCGGCATGCTGAAGGTCGAGGCGCCGCTCAGCCCCGAGATGAGGGCCGGCTTCGCCCACTTCGGCTTCGAGGAGGCGGAGGGGAACGAGAGCGATCCGTTCGAGGGCGTGAGGCGGCAGCGTTGACCCGTCCGCTCGCGGTGTTCGACATCGACGGCACGCTGGTCGACAGCCGCGCCTCGATCCACCGCGCCGCCTGCGAGGCCGCGCGCGAAATCGGTCTGCCGGAGCCGGATTACGACCGGGTCCGCCAGATCGTTGGCCTTTCGCTGGAACACGCCATGGCGGTGCTGGAGCCGGGCCTCGACGCGCCAACCCTGGCCCGCTTCGTCGCCGGCTTCCGGGCCAGCTTCAACCGCATGTACGCCGACGGCCACGAGGAGCCGCTGTATCCCGAGGCCATGACCACCCTGCGGCGCCTGCACCGCGACGGCTGGCGGCTGGCGCTGGCCACGGGTCAGAACCGGCGCGGCGTGGCCCGCAACCTCGCCCGCGAGGGCTGGGCCGACCTGTTCCTGTCGTCCCACTGCGCTGAAGACGGGCCCGGCAAGCCGGATCCGGCCATGCTGCATGCCGCTATGGACGCCTGCGGGGCTGATTCAGCGTCGACCGTCATGATCGGCGACACGGCCCACGACGTGCTGATGGCCCTAAACGCCGGCGTCCATCCGCTGGGCGTCGCCTGGGGCTTCCACACCGTTGAGGAGCAGCGCGCCGCGGGGGCCCGCCACGTTGCCTCCAGCTTCGGCGAACTGGCGGTGGTGCTGGACGGTTTCGCCGCCCGCGCGCAGGCGGCCTGACCAGATCAGACCAGCAGCCAGATGCCCGCGACCAGACAGCCGGCGCCGATCGCAATGGCGACGGCGATGACGCGGATGTTCATCCGCGACAGGTCCTTGACCGAATGGGTGTCGAGCCGGGCCGAGATTGCGCAGGCCCGCCGCTCGGCCATGACGATCAGAAAGATCGCCAGCAGGATGAAGATGGTGGCGATGGCCTTGGGCGCCCAGGCCGGCTCCATGGCGTTGAACAGGGCGTTGAAGGCCAGGCCGATGCCGATTGCGGCCATGGCGGTGCGCGCCCACCCGGCGAAGGTGCGCTCGTTGGCGAGGGCCGTCCGGTCTTCGGCCAGATCCGTGCGGTTCTCAGCCAGTTCGGTGCGATCCGACCCCCTGTCGTCCATGTCGCGTCGGCCTCCGTCTCCGCCAGGGATGCAGTGGAGCTAACCGCCGGGGGCGTCCGCCGTTCCGCACCCGGGGGCTGCGTGGGTCGCCGCCCCGCGCTATAGGGCGGGCATGAGCCACATCCCGCCCCTCGATCCCAACGTCGCCGCCCGCAAGGGCTTCCGAGAGTCGGAAGAGCGGCTCAAACGCTTCTGGACGGCGGTCAATGTGAAGCAAGGTCCCGGAGGCTGGTCGGTCACCCTCGACGGACGGACGCCAAAGACGCCGGCCCACGCACAGTTGACCCTGCCGACGGAGGGTGCGGCCCGGCTGGTGGCGGAGGAATGGGCAGGGCAGGGCGAGTTCATCGATCCGGCAACCATGCCGGCGACCCGGCTGGCTTCGACCGCCATCGACCGCGTCCGTCAGGCGCGTGAGGCGGTGGCCGACGAGATCGCAGCTTACGCCGGCTCGGACCTGCTCTGCTATCTCGCCGAGACCCCGACGTCGCTGGCGGTGGAGCAGGCGCGCGAGTGGACGCCCTGGCGCGACTGGGCGGCGCTGGAGCTCGGTGTTGTGCTGGAGCCGGTTGAGGGGATCATCCACCGGGCGCAGGACCCCGCCTGCATCGCCCGCGTCCGCGACCTGGCCCTGCGGCTGGACGACTTCGCCCTGACGGGACTGGCAATGGCTACGCCGCTGTTGGGCTCGGCCGTTCTCGGCGTCGCCCTGCAGCGCGGCGTTCTCGGCGGCGTGGCCGCGTTCGAACTCAGCCGTCTCGACGAAGCGTTTCAGGAACGCCAGTGGGGCGTCGACGCCGAGGCTGCCGAACGCACCGACGCTCGCCGGGTGGAGGCAGTCCTGCTGGAGCGGTGGTTCAACGCCCTGAACCGCTAATTTTCCAATACGGAAAGTTTCCACTTGCCGAAGTGGAAAGTCGGTGTCACTTTCCAGATCAGAAAGTGAGAACCCGCGATGACCAATGAGCCCGCCAATGAGACCGGCCCGGCGCCCGCCGAGGCGCTCGCCGCCATCGCCAGTTCGCGTAAGACGGTTCATGACCGCGTCGCCGGCCGCGGCTGGCGCTACGATCTGACCTATGCCGCTATCGTGGCGGTGATGGTGGGCGGGCAGGCGCTCGACAACCCGTTCAACGTCTCCGCCAGCACCCTCGGCCTGCTTGCTCTGGTGCTCCTGTTCCAGCACAAGGCGCGGCGCACCGGTGTGAGGGTCACAGGTGTTTCGCCGGCCCACGCCCGGTGGGTCGCCATCAGCGTCGGGCTGGTCGCAGCCGCACTGATCGTCGGCGTCGCCATCGTGCGCAGCCGACTGCCGCAGGTCGATGTGGGCGTTCTCGCCGCCTCCACCGGAGCCGTCGCCTTCGGGGTCGCCCTGATCGGGTCGCGAATCTGGCGTCGTGTCTACCGCGCGGAGATGGGGGCGGGCCAGTGAGCCGCGCGCCGCGGTTTGATCCAGTCATCCACGCGCCCGGCCGGCTCCAGATCTGCGCGATCCTTTCGGCGGCGGACGAGGCCGAGTTCGCGATGATCCGCGACGCAATCGCCGTGTCGGACTCGGTGCTGTCCAAACACCTGAAACAGCTTGAGGACGCGGGTTACGTCGCCGTGCGCAAGCAGTCCCACGCCGGACGGCAACGCACGTGGATCGGCCTCAAGCCCGCCGGCCGCGCCGCCTTTGCAAGCCATGTCGCCGAGCTGCAACGGCTGGCCGGGCTGATTGAGGCGCCGCGGCTCGGGGAGGGGTTCTCGGGCTAGTGCCGCAGCCGGCGATGGTTATCGTCCGATCGCCGGGAAGGTCGTCTCCAACCATCCGACGACGGCCACAGCCAATGTGATCCGGTGGTCATTGTAGCTGTGGTCGGTCTCGAACTTCAGCCGCGTCGGAGCCGGACCGCCAGCCGTGGTTACGGCAGCAACCACAGCGTCGCCATTGGGCTCCAGTCCGTCATTCGAGTCGATCACAAGCACCGGCCGCCCGACCATCTCCGCGGCGTTGCGGGACCAATCCCATGCCCCCGCGTGAGCGGCGATCTCGGTGGCCATTTCGGCGAAGGTCATGTTGGTGAAACTGACATCCTCGGCCCAGCCCGCTTCGTTCGCCGCCCGTTCTTCGGGCGTGTCGAGCGACGCGGCCTCCCCGCCGAAATCCGCCGCCGATATCGTCACGAATCCCGCCACAGGCTCGTCGCCGATCATCACGGTGTCGAACCCGCCCATGCTGTGACCCAGCACCACGATCCGTGACGCGTCGACAATCCCGGTCCGCGCCGGGTCGCGCAGCCAGGCCAGCGCCGCGCGAGCGTCCTCGATCGTATGCCCGAAACTGAACTTCCCCGGCGCGCCCCAGACGCCGCGATAGTGGATGGCCATCACGTTCCAGCCCGCCCGCTGGATCGCCCGCGCCAGATCAAGGTTCAGCTCCGTGCCCGGGAAGCCGTGCAGCAGCAGCACTGTCGGATGCGCGCCTTCGCCTCCCGCGACGAACAGCCGGGCCGGAACCTCCACTCCGCCAGTCGGGTATCGAATCTGCAGAAGCTGCGCCGGGTGCTCTGTGTCGCGCGCCCGGTCCGCGATCACCGCCGCTGGAACCGGCGCGGCCTGCGACTGCGCCGTCGAGGCCGGAGCGGCCAGCGCCAGGGCCATCATCAGAATCTGCATCGTCTCGCCCCTGTTCCAAGAGGCAAGCTCGCACACCGGCCGGACCATGTCATGCCACGCCGCCTTGCCTCCCGCGCCCCGTCTCCTTAAGCCAGCGCTCAGGGAGACGCCTCATGCAAGACATCCTCGAACAGCTGGAAGCCCGCCGCGCCGCCGCCCGTCTGGGCGGCGGAGAGACCCGCATCGCCAGCCAGCACGCCAAGGGCAAGCTGACCGCGCGCGAGCGGATCGACGTGCTGCTGGACGAGGGCTCGTTCGAGGAAACGGACATGTTCGTGGAGCATCGCTCGCACGACTTCGGCATGGAGCGGCAGCGGGTCCCCGGCGACGGCGTGGTCACCGGTCGCGGCACGATCGGGGGGCGGCTTGTCTACGTCTTCTCCAAGGATTTCACCGTCTTCGGCGGCTCTCTTTCCGGCGCGCATGCGGCCAAGATCGTCAAGATCCAGACCATGGCCCTCACCAACGGGGCCCCGATCATCGGCCTGTTCGACGCCGGCGGCGCCCGCATCCAGGAGGGGGTCGAGAGCCTCGCCGGCTACGCCGACATCTTCCTGCAGAACACCCTGGCCTCGGGCGTCATCCCCCAGATCAGCGTCATCATGGGGCCCTGCGCCGGCGGCGACGTCTATTCCCCCGCGATCACCGACTTCATCTTCATGGTGAAGGACACGAGCTACATGTACGTCACCGGCCCCGACGTGGTGAAGACGGTCACCAACGAGGTGGTCACCCACGAGGACCTCGGCGGCGCCCGGGTTCACGCCGGCAAGTCGGGGGTCGCCGACGGCGCGTTCGAGAACGATCTGGAGGCGCTGTCAGAGGTCCGCCGCCTGATCGGTTTCCTGCCTCTGTCGAACCGCGAGAAGCCGCCGGTCCGCGACAGCTACGACGACCCCGACCGCGACGAGGCCAGCCTCGACACCCTCGTGCCCGCGAACCCGAACCAGCCCTATGATATCAAGGAGTTGATCCTGAAGACGGTCGACGAGGCTGAGTTTTTCGAGATCGGCCCCGACTTCGCGAAGAACATCGTCACCGGCTTCGGCCGCCTCGACGGCCAGACCGTCGGCGTGGTCGCCAACCAGCCGCAGGTGCTGGCGGGCGTTCTCGACATCGACTCGAGCCGCAAGGCCGCGCGGTTCGTGCGCTTCTGCGACGCCTTCAGCATCCCGCTGGTGACCTTCGTC
>DASRWP010000257.1:0-5949 GCA_035654535.1 Brevundimonas sp. | reverse complement strand
CGGGGGTTCGGCGTCGGACGTGAGATCGAGGAGCCGATCCAGTATGCCTCGGCGGCAACGGAAGACGACGATGACGGGACCGCCGTCGCCTATACCGCCGTCGTAGCGGCCCAGCCGGTCCCGACCAGCGTCACCCCGGCCCCGTCCGAGGTTCGCTACGCCGCTCCCGTGCAGCGCGCGGAAGTGCGCGCCACCGACCTGACCGCCTCGTTGAACGGAGCCTCGTCGGCTCCGCCCCCGCCTCGCCCGGCGCCGCGGACGCCCGCTCGCGAAGCCTCGCAGCCCGCCGCCGGCGGCTGGGCCGTCCAGGTGGGCGCGTTCCGCGAGGAAACGGTCGCACGCGACTGGCTGGCCGAGGTCCAGCGCCGCTTCCGCAGCCAGTTCGGCGCTGCCGACCGCACCGTGCAGAACGCCGAAGGCTGGTACCGTTCGCGCTTCACCGGCATGACCGAACAGGCCGCCCAGGCCGCGTGTTCGGCCCTGTCCGAGCGTCGCGTGACCTGCATGGTCATTCGCCCGCAGGGCTGAGACGCGCCGAGTCTGAACGGCCGTCTGTCCGTGCTGATTACGATCCGTACAGGTTTGAGCCCAGCCTTGACCACATTAGGCGTCAAGGTTCGCGTCGATACAGGGCGCCGGGGGCCAGAGTTCGAATGTTGATCACAAGGCGACGCCGGCCCTGGCTCGGCGCGTTGACCCTGCTGGCGTCTGCCGCGGTCGCGGGCGCGGCGACGGCCCAGACCGCTCCGGCAGTGGTCGACGCCAATGTCACGCCCTACCCACCCGCCTTCTTCACCGAATTCCGTCCCGTCACCGCCATGGATATGATCGGAAGGATTCCGGGGTTCCAGTTCGACGGCGGCTCATCGGCGCGGGGCTTTGCCGGGACCGCCGGCAACGTCCTCATTGACGGGGAGCGACCGCCCACCCGGAGCGACGCCCTCTCCACCGTCCTGTCCCGAATACCCGCCGCGCAGGTGCTGCGCATCGACATCGTGCGCGCGGGCGCCGGCGGTATCGACATGCAAGGCAAGGCCGTGGTGGCCAATGTCATTCGCAAACCCGACGCCGGCCTGTCCGGCGCCGTATCGACCAGTCTGAACTTTACCGACCAGGGCCGCATCCAACCCAACTTCAACCTCCAGGCCCAGCTCCAGCGGGGCGGGCGGTCTATGGACGGATCGTTCCGCTTTTCGAACGGCAGCCAGGAGATCGGCGGCACGCGGGTTCGGCGGGCTCCGGATGGAGGGGTGCTTCTGACCGCCGTCGAGGCGGGCAATGTCGACTATGCCAACGGCGAGGCGACCGGAGTCTATGAAGGCCCCCTCGCCGGCGGCCGCGTCAGGGCAAACGCCCTGATCAACTATAATGGCAGCGTGTTCGAGAGCACGGACTTCCTGATCCAGCCCGGCGGTCGGGAAACCAGCGGCTCGGACTCCGCTCGTTGGAGGGGAGAGGCCGGTCTTCGCTGGACCCGGAGCTTGCCCCTTGGAATGAATCTGGAGTTGGTGGGCTTCCAGTCCCTGACCGACACCAACAATGTCGGATCATACGATACGCCGACCTTTACGACGCGGACCCTGAGCGACCAGCTCTCCGGCGAAAGCATCGTGTCCGGCACCGTGAAGTTTGCGCCCCTCGAAACCGGTTTCGGCGAGATCAGCCTCGAGACGGGTTCCGAGGTCGCGCTGAACTGGGTCGAATCAGCCACCGCCTATACCTTCGACGGCAGCCCCCTCCTGTTGCCGGGCGACGACACGCGGGTCGAGGAACTGCGCAACGAAAGCTTCGTGACCGCCCTGTGGACCGCCCGGCCCAACCTGAGCGTCGAGGGCAACGTCCGCTATGAACTGTCGCGGATCACGGCGACCGGCTCGGCGGGCGACGCCGAAACGACGCTCGACTTTCTGAAACCGCGTCTGGTCGCAACGTGGACCGTAGCGCCCCGCAACACCATCACGTTCAAGGTTGAGAAAACCGTCGAGCAGCTGTCCTTTGGGGCCTTCACCGCCTCCGCGGCTTTTGCGACCGGCATATTCGGGCGGGGGAATCCCGATATCCGGCCCGCCCAGATCTGGCTCACTAGCGCCCGGTACGAACGCCTGTTCGGAACCCAGGGCTCGTTCGTCGCCGAATATACGCACGAGGCGTTCGAGGACGTGCTCGGCACAGTGGTGGTCTATGAGGTGCCGCCGGGCGGGACGACGCCGCGCCCGTTCAACATCACGCGCAACGTCGGGGGCGCGACGCGCGACAGGATCACCCTGTCAGGCCGGCTGCCGCTGGATGGTCTGGGTATGGAGGGCGGTCTTCTGACCGGTCAGGTCTATCGGCGTTGGTCCAGCACGATCGACCCCGTCACCCTGGTCGATCGCCCGCTGTCAGGTGAGCAGAACATGGGCTGGTCCATAGGTCTCAGCCGGAATCTTGTGGCCCAGCGGATCAACTGGAGCGTCAGCGTCAACAGCGGCTCGGACACCCTCGGCTACTCGCCCAGCACCCTGTCCCGGTTTCAGTCCGGGCCCAACGCCTCGATGAGCCTGACCTATCGACCTGACGCCCGATTGAGCTTCACAGGCGGCCTGTTCATCAGCGGGGACGCCGAGAGTGAGTTCACCCTGTTCAACGCGCCACGGAACGTAGGGACGCCGATCTACAGCGAGACCAGCCGCAGCTTCGGCAACAGTCAGGTCTTCGTCAGCGTGCGCCGAAGCTTCTGACGCCGGCCTTGCCCGGCCCCGGCTTTTCCCCTATACGCGCCGCCTTTCCAGGGCTTCGGTCCCGGCGCGGAGCTCCAAAGGGTTCGGGAAGTCATCCCGGCCGCCGCATCGGGATCCATCGTGGGAGAGGACTTACCCGGTCCCCTCGCGCCGACGCCCTACAAGGGAGACTACCGCATGGCTCTTTACGAGCACACGGTCATGTCGCGCCAGGATATCAGCGCGCAACAGGCCGAAGCGCTGAACGACACCATCAAGGGCTTGATCGAAGCCGGCGGCGGCACCGTCGCCAAGATCGAGTACTGGGGTCTGCGCAACCTGACCTATCGGGTCAAAAAGAACCGCAAGGCGCACTATTCGCTGCTCGCCGTCGACTGCCCGCCCGCCGCCATGGCGGAAGTGGAGCGTCAGCTGTCGATCAACGAGGACGTGCTGCGCTGGCTGACCGTCCGCGTCGAGGAACTCGACCTCGAGCTGTCGCCCCTGCTGGCCCGCCGCGAGCGCGAGCGCGAACGTGAGCGCGAGCGCACGCCGCGCGACGACGCCGCCGAAGCCACCTTTTAAGGAACCCGGAACATGACCGATACGACTGCCCCGTCGCCGGGCGCGCCGGCCGGCTCCGGCGCCGCCGGACGCCGTCCCTTCTATCGCCGCCGCAAGGTGTGCCCGTTCTCCGGCCCGAATGCGCCGAAGATCGACTACAAGGACGTGAAACTGCTGCAACGCTACATCAGCGAACGCGGCAAGATCGTTCCTTCGCGCATCACGGCCGTTTCCCAGATCAAGCAACGCGAACTGGCCAAGGCCATCAAGCGCGCCCGCTATCTGGCCCTCCTGCCCTACGTGGTGAAGTAAGATGAAGGTCGTTCTGCTTGAGCGCGTCGAGAATCTCGGCGCCATCGGCGATGTCGTGTCCGTCAAGGACGGCTTCGCTCGCAACTTCCTTCTGCCGCGCGACAAGGCCCGTCGGGCCACGTCGGCGAACCTGAAGGCCTTCGAGCTCGACCGCGCCGCCATCGAGGCCCGCAACGAGAAGAACAAGTCTGAGTCGCAGAAGATCGCCGACAAGATCGACGGTCAGACCTACGTCATGATCCGTCAGGCCGGTGAAACCGGTCAGCTGTACGGATCTGTCGCCGGTCGCGACGTCGCCGAAGCCGTTCAGGCCGAAGGCGGCAAGATCGAGCGGTCGCAGGTCGTGCTCAACACGCCGATCAAGACGCTGGGCGTCCACGAGGTGCTGGTTCGCCTGCACGCCGAGGTCCAAGCCACCGTCAAGATCAACGTGGCCCGTTCGGCCGACGAAGCCGAACGTCAGGCCAAGGGCGAGGACGTCATCAAGGCGGCCTACGACGAGGACCGCGAAGCGGCCCTTGAGCAGGCCAAGGACATGGTCGCCGGCGGCGCCGGCCAGCAGGACGGGCTGGGTTCTGAAGCCTGAACCCAGGTCGAACCGGCTGTTTGAACGAGAAGGGCGCGTCCAGCCGGGCGCGCCTTTTTCGCATCCGGGTCGCGAGTACGCCCCCTGCCCGGACCGTTGTTTTGCCGCAAATGACCCGTCATGCTGCGTCTTCCGGGGAGGACCACCATGAAGAAGATCGCCTTGATCGCCGGCGTCGCCGCGACGCTGTTCGCCACGACCGCAAACGCCATGACGGTGCAGGAATTCCTGACCACCGCCGCGGGCATTCCGCGCAACCCGACCGCCCTCCTGCGCTCGGACACGCGGCGGCTGATGAATGAGGTCAAGGGCGGTTTCGCGACCCTGCGAAGGGAACAGGACGCAGCACGGGCCGCAGGCCGCGCCCCCGCGACCTGCATGCCCGAGAGGGTCTCTGTCGACGCCGATCAGCTCCTCGCGCGCCTGAACGCCATCCCCGCCGCGCGCCGCAATATCAGCGTCACCCAGGCGCTGCGGGAGTGGATGACGGCGCGCTTCCCGTGTCCCGCCGCCTGACCGTCGCTGATCCGACAGGGCTTTTCCGGCCATCCACAAAGGTGTCCCCGTTCATCTGACCGGAGCCTGACTTTTCCGTCCGTTTCCGTCGCAACGCGCCGCTATGGCTGTCGTCGATGAACGCCTTCGCCCCCGTCCAATTCCCGTCGCCGATGGACCCGGCGTCCATCCCCTCGCTGCCCCATAATCTGGAGGCTGAGCAGGCCCTGCTGGGCTCGTTGATGTTCGACAACGCCGTGTTCGAGCGGCTGAGCGACCGGCTGCGCGGCGCGCACTTCTACGAGCCGTTCCACCAGCGTCTGTACGAGGCCATCGAGGACCACGTCCGTCAGGGCATGCTGGCCGAGCCGACGATCCTGATGGAGCGCTTCAAACAGGATCCGGCCTTCCAGGAATTCGGGGGTCTGCGCTATCTCGCCGACCTCGTCGATCGCGCCCCGCCCGGCGCCAACGCGCCCGATTACGCCCGGGTTGTCTACGACCTGGCCCTGCGCCGCGACCTGATCCGGATCGGCGGCCAGATCGTCCGCGAGGCCCCCCAGCCCGAGACCGCCGCCATCGACCAGATCGAGAGCGCGGAACAGCAGCTGTACACCCTTGCCGAGACCGGCAAGCCGTCGTCGGGGTTCGTCAGTTTCTCGGCCGCCCTGTCCGGCGCGGTGCAGATGGCGGCTGAGGCCTATCAGCGGGACGGCAAGCTGGCCGGCCTGGCCACCCACCTCGACGATCTCGACTCCAAGCTGGGCGGTCTGCACCCCTCCGATCTGTTGGTCCTCGCCGGGCGTCCGTCGATGGGCAAGACGGCGCTGGCCACCAATATCGCCTTCAACATCGCCCGGAACTACCGTTGGGAGCCGACGCCGGAGGGCCGCAAGACGGTCAGCGGCGGGGTGGTCGCCTTCTACTCGCTGGAGATGAGCGCCGAACAGCTGGCCATGCGCATTCTGGCCGACGCATCCGGCGTGTCGTCGGACAAGCTGCGCAAGGGCGAGATCGACGCGGCGGACTTCGGGCGAATTCGCGAGGCGGCGGTCGAGATCGGCGAGAGCCCGCTCTACATCGACGCCACCGGCGGGCTGTCGATCTCCAAGCTCGCCGCCCGCGCACGCCGCCTGAAACGGCAGGAGCAGGGTCTCGACCTGATCATCGTCGACTACCTGCAGCTGATCACCACGGGCGACAGCAACAGCCAGAAGAACCGCGTCCAGGAGGTGTCCGAAATCACCGGCGCTCTCAAGGCGTTGGCCAAGGAACTGTCCGTGCCGATCCTCG